>DASZYW010000287.1:0-1586 GCA_035545195.1 Gaiellaceae bacterium | reverse complement strand
GCGAGCGCCGCCTCGGTGAGGACGTTGTCGGCGAGCCCGTGCGCGAGCTTCGCGAGCGTGTTCGCGGTGCACGGCGCGACGAGGAGCAGGTCGGCGCGCGTCAGGTGCAGGTAGACGTCGTCGCCGGGCGGCCGCCGCGCCAGCGCCCGGAAGGTCTCCTCGGTGACGAACCGCTGCGCAGCCGGTGTGACGAGCGGGACCACGTCGTGACCGCCGCGGACGAGGAGCCTGCACACCTCGCAGGCCTTGTACGCGGCGATTCCACCGGACACGCCCAGCAGGACGCGAGCCATGCGGGAAGCCTAGCTCGCGAGCGCTGGCGCGCTCACGAAAGACAAGCCGCTACTGGTACTTGTACTCGAGCATGCCCTGCGAGGTCTCCTCGAGGGCCATGGTCAAGTAGTTCTTCGAGCGGCTCTCGACAAGCGGCGGCAGGTTGTCGGAGAAGGTGCCCTCTCCGAGCATGTGGTGGTAGTTGTTGATCTGCCGCGCGCGCTTCGCCGCCACGATCACGAGGGCGTAGCGTGAGTCCACGTTCTGCAGCAGGTCGTCGACGCGAGGATTGATCATGGACGGCGCATGGTAGCTGGCGCGGCGACGAGCTCGCGGACGAGCCCGGTCAGCTCGTCGACGGCGCGCTCCAGCTCGTCGTTCACGACCACGTGGTCGAACTCGCCGGCCTGCTCCAGCTGGTGCCGGGCGAGCACGATCCGCTCGCCGATCTCGCCGGTGCTCTCGGTCGCGCGCTCGCGCAGCCGCCGCTCGAGCTCGTCGACGCTCGCCGAGATGAAGATCGTCACCGCGCCGGGCACCTCCCGCTTGACGCGCAGCGCGCCCTCGGTCTCGAGCTCCAGGACCGCCACCTTCCCCTGCCCGGCGATGCGCTGCAGCTCCGAGCGCAGCGTCCCGTAGCGGTGGCCGGAGACGTACTCGACGTGCTCGAGGAACTCGTCCGCCGCGATCCGAGCCAGGAACTCCTGCGGTGTCAGGAACCAGTACTCGCGGCCGTCCTCCTCGCCGGGGCGGCGGTCGCGCGTCGTCGCCGAGACGGTGACGTCGACCTCGGGGACCCGCTCCAGCAGCTCGCGGATCAGCGTTCCCTTCCCTGCTCCGGACGGGCCGGTGACCACGATCACCGGGGGCCGGGCGTCGCCCATCAGTGGCCCACCACTAGCGATTGAAGAGGCCGATCAGCTCCGTGCGCTGGCGATCCGAGAGCCCCCCGACGGTCTTCGACTGGCTGATCCGGCAGGTGTTGAGGAAACGGGCGGCCTTGACGCGGCCGAACTTGGGGACCGCCATCAGGATGTCGATCACCTTCGCGGTCTCGACGTACTCGGGCGGCTTGCCGAGGATCGTCTCGATCCTGACCTTGCCGTCCTTGAGGTCCTTCTTCAGCTGGGCGCGGCGGACACGGACGTCGTTGGCGCGCTTCAGGGCGTCCATGCGCTGGTCGAGCGAACGGGCCGGCGCATTCGCCTGGATCTTGGTGGCCGCCATCGGAGCGCCGATCTTACCAACGCTCCGGTCGCCTTCAAGCGGGAACTCTTGCCGCCGTTTGCGGGCTTTTCCCGACGTTCTCTCGC
>DASZYW010000286.1:0-2978 GCA_035545195.1 Gaiellaceae bacterium | reverse complement strand
CGACGGGTTGTCGGTCGAGGCGGACGACTGGCACTTCAACGTGCGCCCGTCGAACACCGAGCCGCTCCTCCGGCTCAACCTCGAGGCCCTCTCGGAGTCCGAGATGGAACGCCTCCGGGACGAGATCGTCGGCGTCATCCGCGCGTGACGGCAGCCGCCGAACCGCGCCGTGCCGGGCTCTCGCTCAGCTCGGCGGGCCCGGCACTCGCCGGGCTCGTGGTCTTCCTGGCGAGCTGCCCTCTTCTCTTCCGGAACGGCTCCGCCGACGGCGACATCCCCGTCTTCCACCGGTACGGCGACTTCATCGTCTCGGGCCAGATCCCGTATCGCGACTTCCACACCGAGTATCCGCCCGGCGCCCAGCTGATCTTCCTGATCCCGTCGCTGTGGCCCGACGGCGACTACCTCGGGGTCTTCCGGGTGCTCGCCACGCTCGGCATCGTGCTCGAGATCGTGCTGGTCGCGCTCCTCGTCGACCGCCTCGCGTGGCCGCCCGTCCAGCGCTACGCCGCGACGGTCTTCGCCGCGCTCGGCCCGGTCATGCTCGGAGCCTTCGCCCTCCGCCGCTTCGACATGTGGCCGACCGCGATCGCGATCGCGGTGCTGCTCTGCCTCGTCGCCCGGCGCCCCCGGCTCGCGTTCGCGCTGCTCGCGATCGGGTCGATCGTCAAGGTCTTCCCGATCATCCTGCTCCCGGTCGCGCTGCTCGCCGTCCCGCGCGCCGTGCGCATCCGCGCGCTCGCGCTCTTCGTCGCGATCGGCGTCGTCGTCATGGGGCCCTTCGCGATCGTCGGCCACGCGAACCTCTACAACAGCATCTTCGGGCAGGCCGACCGGCACCTCCATCTGGACGCCCTGGGCTCGTCCGTGCTGCTCGTCCTGCACACGCACGTGCGGCTCGCATTCGACGGCGGCGGGTGGAGCGACTTCGGCGGCGGCTCGGCTCCCGTCGCCTCGCTTCAGAGCCTCCTCCAGGTGCTCGGGATCGTCGTCGCCGCCTCGCTCTTCTGGCGCTCGCGGCGGACGAACCACGACCTCGTCCTGGCCGTGGTGACGACGCTTACGGCCGGTGCGTTCCTCGGCAAGGTGCTGTCGCCCCAGTTCCTGCTCTGGGTCGCGCCGATCGTGCTCCTGGCGCGCAGCGCGACCGCGGTCGTCTGCTTCGTCGGCGCCGCCCTGACCACCAACCTGCTCTTCCCGGACCGCTACGCCGGGCTGCTCGACCTGCACGACGGCCCGATCTGGCTCCTCTTCGTGCGCAACGCGTTCCTCGTCGCGACGCTCGTGGCGCTGTTCGCGGCGCAGGTCCGGGCGTCACAGCGTCCTCTTATCCCTTTCCGATGGAACTCTCAGGCCCGCCTTATGTGATGCTTCGGGGAACGGCCCAGCCTGGCCGGATGCGCCGCATCCGTCCGGCTGCGGCGATCGCCTACGTCGCGATCGCCGCGTTCGTCTTCCGTCGCAGCGGGATCCCCGTCTCCCGCGACCTGCTGTTCGGCTGGATCGTCGGCCTCCTCTTCGTCCTGTCGATCGGCAACCTGCGTCGCTTCTGGCGCGGCCTCGCCTTCGACTGGCTCCCGCTCGCGGCGGCGCTGACCCTCTACGACGTCGTGCGGGGCTGGGGCGCCGGGCGCTTCCCCATCCACGCCGACGAGCAGATCTGGCTCGACCGCACCGTCTTCGGCCTCGGCCGCCTGCCCTCGACGTGGCTCCAGGAGCGGCTCTGGCGGGGGAGCCCCGCCTGGTACGACTACGTCGTCTGGACGACCTACACGAGCTTCTTCCTCGTGACGCCCGTCCTCCTCG
The DNA here is from genome assembly GCA_035545195.1 of Gaiellaceae bacterium. Taxonomy (GTDB): domain Bacteria; phylum Actinomycetota; class Thermoleophilia; order Gaiellales; family Gaiellaceae; genus Palsa-739. Next base: position 1,172 of record DASZYW010000286.1, on the reverse strand, counting down.
GTGTGCTCTGGCTGCGCGACCGCCGACGCTTCCGCCGCTATGCGCTCCTGCTCACCGGCCTCTCGTTCGCGTCCGTCCTCGTCTTCCTCGTCGCGCCGACGATGCCGCCCTGGCTCGCGGCCTCGAAGGGACTGACCTCGCCGGTGCTGCGACCGATCGGGGACATCGGGACGCACGTGCCGATTCTCGACTGGAGCGCGCTGTACGAGCGCGGCGTCGACTCGGCGAACGGCATCGCCGCGTTCCCCTCGCTGCACGAGGGCATGACGGTGCTCGTCTCGCTGGTGCTCTGGCCGACCGCCCGCCGCGCGACCCGCTGCGCGCCCGTCGCGTACCCCCTGCTGATGGCGTTCTCGCTGGTCTACGCCGGCGAGCACTACGTCACGGACGTGCTCGGGGGGACGGCGCTCGCGCTCGCCGTGGTCGCCGCAGGTCGGCGGCTCGAACGGCGTGTCCGGCGCCCGCGCGAGCTGCCCGTCGGAAGGCCGGTCTTGGCGCCCGTCGACTAGACCGTCGAAGCGCACGCCCCCGGGCGCGAGCCGGACGCACCTCGGCCCGATCGCCGCAGTAGCATCGGAGCGTGATCGAGCTCGGGCACGTCACCGACCGCAAGTCGCCGTTCCACTACGCGGCCTACCTCCGGGTCGGCTTCTCGGAAACCGACGCCCAGGGGGTCGTCTACTACGGGCGGTACATGCCCTATTTCGACCTCGCCCGGACGGAGTACCACCGGCACCTCGGCCGGCCGGAGCTCGGCGGCGCAGACTTCGCGATGCGCGCCTCGACGGTGGAATACCACGCACCCGCCCGGTTCGACGACCTGCTCGAGGTGTTCGTCCGCATCGAGGCGATCGGGCGCACGAGCATCACGTACGACCACGCCGCCTACAAGGTCGACGACGACGGCCAGGGCGACCTGCTGCTGGCCACGTCCAAGGCGACCCTCGTCCTGATCGACCTCGCGGGGCGCCGGCCGGTGCCGGTTCCCGACGCCTTCCGGGCGCACATCTCGGCTTTCGAGGGCGTGTCCCTCTGAGGCATCCCTCGAACGAGGTACCCCGCTCTCAGCGGGCTCGATCCCTCGAACGAGGGATCGTGTGCACCTCGGTGAGATACGGGAACCGGAACGGCTCGGCGAGGCCGTGCGCAAGCGCCCGCACGCGCACGAGCAG
>DASZYW010000285.1:0-5922 GCA_035545195.1 Gaiellaceae bacterium | reverse complement strand
CGCGCCCGGCTGCGCTTCGGCGACCGCGAGAAGATCGTCGCCCGCGCCCGCGTCGAGGAGCGCCTGGAGCGCGCCGCCTAGCTTCTGGCGCCGCCTGTCGAGCCGATCCCTCCGGGCTCGACAGGCACCCGCGCCGGTGAGCCCTACACTTCGGCCTGCACGGGGCGTTAGCTCAGCTGGGAGAGCGCCGGCTTTGCAAGCCGGAGGTCACCGGTTCGATCCCGGTACGCTCCATCCGCCGAAACCGCCGCTAGTCGGCGGTTTTCCCTTTGGTGGAGAGGTTTTCCCGACATCGGGCCGCCCTAGAGGCGTCCGCTCTCGTCCGCTCTGATCCGCTCGCGAGAAGTACCTGGTGGACGGCGCGAGGACCGCGCGGCTAATCCTCTACGCCGTCTTCGCGGACTCGTCGGGCGACCGCCACGCGCGCGAGCATGGACGGGTCCTGAACCTCGATCCGCCCGTAGTCTCCGAAGCCGGTCGTGTCGGGAGCGACGCCGCGAAACTCCTCGGCGGCCGACACGCGGAGGTTCCAGGCTCGTGGCGGAGGTCGGAAGTCGCCCGGTGCCGCCTCCGCCGCGAGCCACCACCGAACGAGGAGGGCGGCGGCGTCTTCGAGCAATTCGTTGACGGCGAAGATCATCCCCGAGAGGGTTCGCTCGGCCGGCTCGCCGAGGAGGACGTCCTCCGGCCGAAGGTACGCGACGTACATCTCCATGTCGGTCGCGTCTGGTCGCTGTCGGAGGTGCAGATCGAAGCGCGAGGTCACGGACGCGCCGCCGACAACCTGAACGGTCGGAGCCGCCGGATCCCTGCGACGCTCGATCCAGAAGGGCGCGAGCTCGGGCCGATGTACGACGGCGTTACGCATCCCGGAGAGCCACTCGAACCATCCCCTCGGCTCTGCCGCCCGATGCCTCTCGACGACCGCGAGGAACTCGCCCCACGCCTCGCGCGGCCGAGCGGCGCCCTGCTGCTTCTCGACCTTGTCGCGGAGAACCCGCTCGAGTCCGCTGAACGTCGCGTCCTGGATCGGCGTCGGGACGCGGAGCGCTACGGTCGCGCAGGACGCGAGACAGTCGAGCGCGTTCCAGAGGGAGACGACCGACGAGATCACGGCCGCCCGAACCGCGAGCTCGAGCTTGACGTGCTCGACGTCTTTGCCCTCGGGTTGAGGGATCCCGTCGCCGGCGAGGTCGACGAGACGGCGGCGATGGAACGCGGCCATGACCAGGTTCTCGAGCATCGCAGCGGCGCTCCTCGTGACCTCGTCCGAGACGACCGCTCGGAGGACCGGATCGGCGATCGCCGCGAACTGCGCGGCGCCGCCGTGCTCCTCGACGAAGCTCCGATTCGTCTCGAGGGCGAGCTCGCGAAGGTGCGTGGACTTCAGCGCATAGTCCTCGACTAGCTCGAAGAGCGCGGCGACGATCGGGGGGATGTAGATGTCGGACTCCGCCACCGGCTTCGCTTCTACTCCCCTACCCCGCCACGGTCAACGACGAAGGGGCCACCGGGTTACCCGGGTCGTACGATGCGGAGGTGCCATCCACGTCGCCTCCGGCCGTCGTCACGCCGTCGGCGCTCCGCTGGGCCCGCGAGTCGATCGGCTACACGCTCGAGGAGGCCGCCGGCCACCTTCACATCACGCCGCGGCTGCTCTGGCTCGCAGAGGAAGGGATCGACTACCTCACGATGCGGCAGGCCGAGGCGGCCGCCCGCCTCTACGAACGGCCTCTAGCGGCGCTCTTCCTCCCCGAGCCGCCGAAGGAGGAGCCACAGGAGGCGCAGTTCCGCCGGCTCCCGGGAGCGCCTGAGCCGCCCTGGCCGCCGTCGATGAGATCGCTAGTCCGGCGCGTCGCCGAGCGTCAGACGGAAGCGGTGGAGCTTCTCGACCTCCTTGACGAGCCGCCCGCGTGGCCAGCGGTCGAGGTCTCTCCGGATGACGATGCGGGAGTGTTCGGCGCGAGGGTTCGCGATCTGCTTGGGGTCGACCTCGCGGAGCAGTACCACTGGCGCGACGGGTACACCGCCCTCCGAGCCTGGGTCGACGCGATCGAAGCGCTCGGAATCCTGGTCGTCCAGGACGGCACCGTGCCGATCGACCTTATGCGTGGCTTCGCCGCCACCCACGACGTGGTCCCGGTAATCGTCCTCAACACGAACGACGATCCCCGGGCGCGCGCGTTCACAGCGGTCCACGAGCTCGCGCACCTCTTCCGCCGCGACGACGGGCCGTCGAGCTTCGAGGTCGAGGACTGGTGCTCCCAGTTCGCCGGCGCCGTGATCGCGCCCCCCGCCGCGTTCAGGGCCGACTTCGCTAACGCCCGCGAGCACGATCTCCTCGCGACAGTTGACGCGCTGGCCCTGCAGTACTCGCTGACCCCGCTGGCGAGCGCCGTCCGGGTCGCCCGGTTGGGACTCGCTCCGCAAGCAGAAGTGGACGAGACGATTCGCCGGATCCGGCGGCGTCCACAGCGGCTGCCCTCCGAGGGAGGGAACTACTACCGGACGATGCTCGGCCGGAACAGCCCGGCCTTCGTGCAGCTCGTCTTCGCGGCGCTCGACAGCCAGGCGATCACCTACCCGCTCGCGTCCGGGCTTCTCCGGGTCAAGGTCAACAACTTCGCCAAGTTCCGCGACTACGCCGCACAGCGGATGGCGCGCTAGCCGTGTTCGTCTCCGACACGAGCGCGTTCCTGAACGGGTGGCGCTACCACTACCCGCCGACGACGTTCCCGCGGGTCTGGGATCTCCTCGAGGAGGCTCTCCGTGACGGCCGGATCATCGCGCCTCGAGCGGTCTACGTGGAGCTCTCCGAGAAGGACGACGACGTCGCCGCCTGGGCAAAGCCCCACAGGAGCCTCTTCGTCGATCCCTCGGAGGCGGTCCAGAAGCGGAGCGGCGAGATCCTCGCGATGTTCCCGAACCCCGGCATCCGGAACGCCGGCGACCCGTGGGTCGTCGCCGAGGCGGAGATACGCGGTCTGGCGGTCGTGACCTACGAGGGCACGACGTTCAGCGGCGTCCCTACGACGCGGTGGCACCGGAGCATGCCGGGCATCTGCCAGAAGATCGGTGTGAACTGCACGACCCTGCCGGAGGCGCTTGGCGTCCTCGGCGGGTCGTTCTGACCGCCCGGTCCGGCCACGCCGAAAAAGGACACTGGCCGGGACTACGCCGGCCGCCTAGCGTTTGCCGCGGGGTCGGGTCGCGTGCAGCGCCCGGGCGTCGGCTCGCCGCCCGACCCTACGCCTGCTCGATCCGCTTCTCGATGCGGTCGAGGATCCGCATCAGCATGCTTGCCGTCTGGACCGCCTCGGCGGCCTCGCCGATGTCGTCGTAGTCGACCTCCCGGTGTCCGGCCGGGTTGCGGAAGACGGCGTACGCGCCCGCGAAGAGAGCCCTCGTGCCTTCTTGCTCGCCCTTCTGCGCGTCGGGGTCGACGAGCGCGCCCTTCGTTCCAAACGCCTGGTTCATCAGGTCGACGCCGATCACGTCGTTCCCGAACCCGGCGAGCTTTCGAACCCTGACCTCGATTGCCTTCATCGACGCAAAGACGCCCTGTTCGAACTCGCCGAGAAGGAACTGCGGCCTCGCCTTCTTGCTGATCAACGGATGGAGACCGTCGAGCCGATCGGCCACTTGGAGCGGGAGCAGTCCCTCCTCGAGCACCCGCCGGCCGCTGCGGGTGACGATGATCGCCCCGTGCGACGTCTGCTGGGTATGCCGGGCGATGAGCGCCTTCCCGCGGAGCCAGGCGAGCGCCTCGGAAAACGCCTGGACGTCGGCGCTCGAGTAGCCCTGCTGGTTCGCCGCGTTCAGGTAGTTCCACTCGTTCCACTCTTGGGAGGCGACGAGGTCGGCGAGGACACGGAGGGCGAGCTCGTCGAGCGGCAGTGCGAGAACCGCGTCCTTCGGGATGTTGGGCATCTAGGCGGTCCTCCGGCGGCAGAGGCGACACGCGCGGTATCGCCTGTCGATAGCGTCGCCGACGTACACGAGCCTCCAGCAGTCGACGACCGGAGCGGCGCTCGGCGCGCACCAGCTCGTCGTGTGGACGACATCGGCGCCGTCAAGCCACAGCGTCTCCTCGTCTCGGAGGAGCTGGTCGATGGCGACGTCCCACAGGCCCACGGGAGGAGACGCTAGCTCTGCGGGCGGCCGGTCCGCGCTCCGCCTTTTGGCGATTGTCCCCACGCGGAATCGCGAGGAGCGGGTCGACAGTCTCCTGCGGTGCGGCGGAGAGCTGCGAGACGGCGCCCCCGATCGAGCTTGGCGCGAACCGATGCCACTCCTCTGAGCATCCCGTGATGCTGCGACGGTCGAGAGCACGAGAGCCAAGGCCCTGAGGAAGAAGGTCACCAAGGCCTATGGCCGGGGGCACCCTGTCGCGCCCGACGCCTCGTACTCTGGTGGCGATGAAGTACCCGGCCGTTCGCAACGCCCACGTCGTCCCGGAGTGCTACTTGCGCAACTTCGCGCGCGCCGGGAAGCAGATCGAGACTCACCGCGTCGGAGCGAGCGGGAGCGAGACCAGGCCGGTGAAGAAAGTCGGTGTGCGCCCTTACCAGTACCGCCGCACTCGTCCAGACGGAACGAAGATCGACGACATCGAGTGGTCGCTGAGCAAGATGGAAGACAAAGCCGCACCGCTTCTCCGCGAGATCGAGACGCGCTGGCCGCTGACCACTGATGAGCGAGGACTAATGGCCTCGTTCGCTGCCGCCCAGGTAGTGCGAGGACCGCGCTGGGCGGCCTGGTACGAGAGACAGACTCATCAGCAAATCACCGAGCTGCGCGAGAAGCCGGACGAGACCGATCTCACGGAAGGGCACGACGGGCCGCAGACGCTCGACGACATCGAAGCGGTGCTGCTCAGCGACACGTTCCGGCTGCGCCAGATGCTCGAGTACGCCCGCAAGCTGCCGGCAATCCTCGGCTCGATGCACTGGACACTCGTGGAGTTCCGCTCGCCGCTGATCGCTACCTCCGACCACCCGGTTGTCCTCTGGCCACTCAACTCTGGCGGGCGTGCGCCCCAGGCCACTCAACCGATCGGCTTCATCAACTCACTCGAGGTCAGGTTGCCGGTCTCTCCGACAGCGACCATCCTGATGGCCTGGATTGACGTTGCCGACACAGCGCAGCCCCGCGTGCGCGGCGCCCGTCATCACGCAGCCAACATCAACGCTTTCACCGTCGCCGAAGCAGAGAGACACTGGTTCCACCTGCCGGAGACCACGGCCCCTGTCGCTAGTGGTCGGCTCGCGCCGCTGACGCCGGAGCTCGTCAAGGGATACAGCCACGCCGTCGCGCGCGCCTCACAACGACGCAAGACGGTCAAGGAGATCATGGACGCCCAGATCGGTCAGCCAAGCAAGGAGTGGTTCGAGATGGTCGTGGCAGCGCAATGAGGCAGCGGTGGGCGAACTCGCCACCGACGCTCTGGCTCATGCTGATCATGCGGCTGGTAGCGCCAAAAGCCTGCGCCAACGACCATCATTCGACTCGAAGCGCATCGGCGCGTACCAAGGCGTGGTTTGTACAACGCCAAGTTGAGTCCACTTCGGTCGCCGCCACCAGTTTGCTGGGCGCCAAACTGCCGTTGCGCAAACCGAACCGAGCGGCTTCAGGTCTCGAGGCGCAGTGCGACGCCGGGTAGGTCGGCGAAGCCTGCGGGGTCGGCCGAGACGACCGTGCGGCCGCGCGTCAGCGCGGTCGCGGCTATCAGCAGGTCGTGCGCGCCCCGTGGCCGCCCGGACCGGCGCGCGTGGGCTAGCTGCCCCGCGTGCGCTCGCGCCACCTCGAGGTCGTAGGGCTCGACCGGCAGCGACGACAGCACGTCCTCGACGAAGCCGGCGCGTCGGCTCTTTGCCTTGCCATGCGAGAGCTCCACTCCGACGAGAAGCTCGGCGGCGGTGA
>DASZYW010000284.1:0-7594 GCA_035545195.1 Gaiellaceae bacterium | reverse complement strand
GTCGCCGCAGCGGGCGTCGGCGTGCGTGTCGAGCTGCCCGTGGTCGCGGTCGCGCTCGGTCTCGCCGTGCTGCTCGCGACGCCGCGGCTGCTCGCCGGCACGGCCGCCGACGTCGAGACGGCGCGCTTCGCCCTGCCGCGCGGCGGCCTGGCGCTGCCGGCGCTGCTCATGTTCTGCGCGCTCTTCGTCGAGTTCTCGGCGATGAACTGGAGCGCCGTCTTCCTCAAGGGGCCGGCGCACGCGTCGCAGGCGGTGGCCGCGACCGCGGTCGTCTCCTACGCGGGCGCGATGGGCGCGGCGCGGCTGGTCGGCGACCGGCTGCTGCGCCGCTGGGGGATCGGCGGGCTCGCGCGGCGGAGCGGCGCGCTCTCCTGCGGCGGGATGCTGCTCGCGATCGCGACGCGGTCGACCGGGCCGGCGCTCGTCGGCTTCGCGCTCGTCGGGATCGGCTGCGCCGCGATCGTGCCGGCGCTCTTCCGCGTCGGCGGCTCGACCCCCGGCGTCGCCAAGGGCGCCGGCATCGCCGCGGTCGCGACGACCGGCTATCTCGGCGGCCTCGTCGCCGGGCCCGCGATCGGGTTCCTCGCCCGCGGCGTCGGCCTGAGCGGCGCGCTCGGCCTCGTCGCGGCGGCGGGTGCCACGATCGCGCTGCTCGGCCCGAGGTTAGGCTCCGCCCGATGAAGGTCGGCGTGGTCGGACTGGGAGCGATGGGCGCGGGGATCGCGCAGCTCTGCGTCGAGGCGGGGCTCGAGACCGTCGGCCGCGAGGTGACGGCCGAGCTGGGGGAGAAGGCGCGCGGCCGGATCGACCACTTCCTGACCCGGAAGGTCGAGAAGGGCCAGCTCGAGTCGTACGACATCGGCCTGCTCGCGACGACCACCGAGCTCTCCGACCTGGCCGGCTGCGACCTCGTGATCGAGGCGATCGTCGAGGAGCTCGCGCCGAAGCAGGAGCTGTTCGCCGAGCTGGAGCGTGTCTGCGGGCCGGACGCCGTGCTCGCGACCAACACCTCGGCGCTCTCCGTGACCGAGATCGCGTCCGCGACCGAGCGCCCCGAGCGCGTGGTGGGGATGCACTTCTTCAACCCGGCGCCGCTGATGCCGCTGGTCGAGATCGTCCGCGCCGAGCGCAGCTCCGACGAGGCGTTCGAGCGGGCCTTCGCGCTCGGCGAGACGCTCGGCAAGCACCCGATCCGCTGCCGCGACACGCCGGGGTTCGTCGTCAACCGCGTCCTGATCCCGCTCCTCAATGACTGCGTGCGCGTGCTCGACGAGGCGCGCGTCACCGTCGAGGATCTCGATGCCGGGATGAAGCACGGCGCCGGCTGGCCGATGGGACCGTGCGAGCTGCTCGACCTCGTCGGCCTGGACGTGCACGTGCACGCGAGCGAGGCGATCTGGGAGAAGCTGCGGGAGCCGCGCTTCGCTCCGCCGGCGCGGCTCGTCGCGATGGCGAACGCGGGCCTGCTCGGCCGCAAGACCGGCCGCGGCTTCTACGAGTACCCGGCCTAGGCGGCTTCGGCGACGTCGCCGGGCTCGGCCGCCGGCAGCTCCTCGACCGTGGCGACCGGCGTCGCGGCCGCCGGGAGCGGGTCGAGCAGGAGCTCGAGCGTGAGCGCGTTCAGGGCCGCGGTCGCCGCGGTCTCGAGCAGACGCGCCGCCTGCTCGGGTGCGACGCCCGCCGCGCGCAGCGCGTGGTCGAGCGCGTCGACCCGCTGGCCGATCCGGCGGGAGCGCTCGTCGAGGTCGCGATCGTCCACGAGCGCAGGTTCGCGCACGCGCAGGACGTTCCTCCCGCCAAAAGCCCTGGAAAGAACCATCACAGAACCTTTACGATCCGCACAACGCGACTCAACCGGAACCGCCGATACTGTGCCCACGTCAATGCGGCGTCTCGTCTTCATCTCCCTCGTCCTCGTCGGCCTCGCGCTTCCGGCGGCGGCCCTCGCCCACGTCTTCGGGCCGTCCGACGGGACGCTCGTCGTCCGCAACGCCGACAACGGCGACGGCGCCGCTGTCGCCCAGAACGTCCGCCCGGTGGTGTCGCTCGTGATCACCGGCTTCGCGATCGGGCACGTCGACTCCGGCCGGATCGAGATCTACGACCTCGACCCCCAGGACGACGCGACACCCGAGGTGACGAGCGCGGACAGCCACAAGGACGTGACCCACAACTTCGGCGACCCGGTCGGGACGCTGACAGGGACACGCTGGTCGGGCTCCACGTTCAGCTTCCGCGCCGCCGACGGCCAGTACCGGATCCTGATCTACGGCAGCGGCGTCTACCTCTTCGCCGGCGGCAAGGGCAACGTGTGGCTGACCGGAAATCCGACCGCGCCCCTCGCCGACGGCTCGTACTCACTGAACGGCGATCCGTGGCACTCGCTCACGGACACGGGCAAGTCCGGCCTGGCCATCGCCGCAGCCAACGGGTAGGGCCGCTCGGTTGAGCAGCAAGCCCCAGACCGTCCTCGTCGTCGAGGACGAGGCGTCGATCGCTTCCTTCGTCGCGGCGTATCTGAAGAACGCCGGCTTCGACGTGCGCACGACCGCCAGCGGCCAGGAGGCGCTGCGGCTGGTCGCGTCCGAGAAGCCCGCACTCGTCGTGCTCGACCTGATGCTGCCCGACCTCGACGGGGTCGAGGTCTGCAAGCGGATCCGCCAATCCGGCGAGCTCCCCGTCCTGATGCTGACCGCGCGGGACGAGGACGTCGACAAGATCATCGGCCTCGAGGTCGGCGCCGACGACTACATGACGAAGCCGTTCAACCCGCGCGAGCTCGTCGCGCGGGTGCGCGCGATCCTGCGCCGCTCGGCGCCCGACCGTGCGCGCCGGGAGAGCGCGGTGCTCACCCACGGCGACCTGACCGTGGACGCCGGCCGGCGCGAGGCGAAGGTCGGCGACGAGGAGATCCAGCTCGCCCCGAAGGAGTTCGACCTGCTCTGGGAGCTGCTCGACCATCGCGGGCTCGTGCTCACGCGCGACCAGCTGCTCGAGCGCGTCTGGGGCTACACGTTCGCCGGCGACACGCGCACCGTGGACGTGCACGTCCGGCAGCTGCGCCGCAAGCTCGGCGACGCCTCGCCGATCGTGACGGTTTGGGGCGTGGGCTACAAGGTCGGCCCCGCGCGCGACCAGGCGGCCTGACTCCGCCCCGGCGCAGGAGTACGCTCGGCGCCATGCTGAGGTCGCTCCGCTTCCGGCTGCCCGCGTTCTTCCTGCTCGGCGTCGTGCTCGCCGGGCTCGTCTCGACGGTGATCGCGATCCGCTTCTTCCAGAGCTACACGCGCACGCGCGCGATCGCGGAGCTGCGCGGCGAGTCGGCCGGGATCGTCAGCCTCTACTCGCGCAACGCGGGCGTCGAGGCGGTGCCGCTGCGCAGCCTCGAGAGGGCGATCGGCGGCGACAAGATCTTCTACGTGCCGATCGTCCGGGGCGCCTCGCTCGTCGTCGGCCAGCTGCCCGAGCTGCCCGCCGACAGCGTCCCGCTCGACCGGCTGGAGAAGGTACCGACGTTGACAGTCGACGTGAAGGCGAACGGGAGGAGCTTCCTCGCGGTGGCGCAGATCGTGCGGATCGGCAAGCTTCCGGCGGGCGCGCTCGTCGTCGCGAAGCCGTCGTCGCAGCTGCGCAGCCGCTGGCTGGAGCTCCTCGGCCAGCTCGCGATCGCGTTCGGCGGCGGCGTCTTCGTCGCCGGGCTCGGCGGCATCTACCTCTCGCGGCGGATCACGCGGCCCCTGCAGTCGCTCGCGACCGCGGCGGACGAGGTCGCCGCCGGCAATTACGCCGTTTCGCTCCCGCAGCCGTCCGGCGGCGACGAGATCGCGCAGCTCTCGGCGCGCTTCGCCGAGATGGCCGCGCGCCTCTCGGAGTCGGAGGAGCTGTCCCGCCACTTCCTGATGTCGGTGTCGCACGAGCTGCGCACGCCGCTGACCGCGATCCGCGGCCACGTCTCGGCGCTCCGCGAGGGCGTGTTCTCGGACGCCGAGATGCAGCGGCAGTCGCTGCACGTGATCAGCGACGAGGCGATGCGCCTGGAGCGGCTCGTCGGGGACGTGCTCGACCTCGCGAAGCTCGACGCGAACCGCTTCGCCGTCCTCCGCGAGGAGGTGCACATGCGTCACCTCTGCGAGCGGGCGTACGCCACGTTCGGCGAGCAGGCGCGCCAGCGCTCGATCGACTACCGGCAGGTGCTGAACGCCGACCCCGTCGTCCTCACCGACGGCGACCGCGTGCTCCAGATCATCTCCAACCTGCTCGCGAACGCGTTCCGCTGGACGCCCGAGGGCGGGACGATCGAGCTGGCGCTGGACCGCCGCGACGGCGACGTCACCGTGACCGTCTCCGACACCGGCCCGGGGATCACCCCCGAGGAGCGGCAGCGGATCTTCCGGCCGTTCTGGTCGCGCGACGGCGCGGGGACGGGGCTCGGTTTGACGATCGCGCGCGAGCTCGCACTGGCGCTCGGCGGCGAGATCGAGCTCGACTCGCGCCCCGGCCACGGGAGCACGTTCCGGCTGGTGCTGCCGGCCGAGGAGCCCGAGCGCGCCTAGCCGGCCTGGCGGTCTTCGAGCCGGTAGACCTTCGCGCCGCCCGCCGCCTCCTCGATCCGGGCGAGCCTCGCGTCGACGCTCTTCCAGCTCTCCGCGATCAGGTCGACGAGCACCGAGAGGTCGTCGACGCGCGCATGGCGCTCGGCGAGCAGGTCGCCCTCGACACGCTCGAGCCGGCGGATCACCTGGTTGAGCAGCCCGCGCACCTCGGCGAGGTGCCGCGCGCTGGGGCGGAAGTGCTCGCGCAGCCCGTCCTGGATCGCCTCGGGCAGGCCCGCCTGCAGCTCCGCGGTCGTCTGCGCGATCTCCTCGAGCGCCCGCTTGGCGCGCTCGAGCGCGGCGTCCATGTCGGCGGGGGCGGTACGCCCGGCCGCGGCGTCCTCCAGCCTGCGCGTCGCCCGCTCGATCGCCTCTCCGTCCATGCAGGCGACGATACAACTGTCTGCGGATGGACGTCGACGAGCTCGACTACGAGCTGCCACCGGAGCTGATCGCGCAGCATCCCGCCGAGCGCCGGGACGCCTCCCGGCTGCTCGTCCACGAGCGCGCGACCGGCGCCGTTCGCCACCGCACCTTCGCCGAGCTGCCGCAGGAGCTCCACGGCGAGCTCGTCGTCGTCAACGACACGAAGGTCGTGCCGGCGCGGATCCCGATCGCGTCCCCGAAGGGAGAGGTGCTGCTGCTCGAGCAGCTGGGCGGCGACCTCTGGGAGGGCCTGGCGCGGCCGACGCGGCGACTCAGGGCGGGGCGGCGCTACGGGCCGGTCGAGCTCCTGGAGCACCTCGGCGAGGGCCGTTGGCGGCTCCGGCTGGAGGGGGAGCCCGACGGCGAGACGCCGCTGCCGCCGTACATCACCGAGCCGCTCGGCGACGCGTCCCGCTACCAGACCGTGTACGCGCGCGAGCCGGGCTCGGCGGCCGCGCCGACGGCTGGCCTCCACTTCACGCCGGAGCTGCTCGCCGAGCTCGACCCGACCCGGGTGACGCTGCACGTCGGGCTCGACACCTTCCGCCCCGTCGGCGAGCCGACGCTGGAGGAGCACGTCATCCACGGCGAGCGCTACAAGGTCGAGCCGGCCGCGTGGGAGCGGATCCGGGCCGCCGAGCGCGTGCTCGCCGTCGGCACGACGACCGTGCGGGTGCTCGAGACGCTCGCCCGCGGCGCACCGCTCGCCGGCCGCACCGAGCTGTTCGTCACGCCCGGGTTCGAGTTCCGCCGCGTCGACGCGCTCCTGACGAACTTCCACCTGCCGCGCTCGACGCTGCTCGCGCTCGTGATGGCCTTCGCGGGCGTCGACGAGACGCGCCGCCTCTACGAGCTCGCCGTCGCCGAGCGCTACCGCTTCTACTCCTTCGGCGATGCGATGCTGATCCTGTGAGACCGCGCAGCGCGAACGAGTGGCGGGACTTCTGGCGCGACGGCGGCGAGCGCGAGCTCGCGGCGCAGCTGGACGAGTTCGAGCCCTACAGCGTCCGGATCGCGACGCTGCTCGGCAGCGCCGCGCCGGTGCGCGCGCTCGTCGCCGAGCTGGGGCGGATCCGCGCGCACGAGCTCGGCGGGCCGCCCGACCAAGCGCGCGACGAAGAGGTCGCGCAGCGCATCCACGATTGGTTCCCCGGGACATGAGCTTCTCCGTCGAGGGCCGCGACGGCGCCGCGCGCGCCGGGCTCCTGCGCACTGCGCACGGCGAGATCCGCACCCCCGCGTTCATGCCGGTCGGGACGAAGGCGACCGTGAAGGCGGTCGACCCGGATGAGCTGCGCGCGCTCGGCGCCCAGATCCTGCTCGGCAACACGTACCACCTGCACTTCCGGCCTGGCGAGGAGACGATCGCCGAGCTGGGCGGCCTGCACCGCTTCATGGGCTGGGACGGCCCGATCCTGACCGACTCCGGCGGCTTCCAGATCTTCTCGCTGCGCGACACGCTGCTCGGCGCCGACGACGACGGCGTCACCTTCCGCTCCGTCTACGACGGCGCCGCCGAGCGCTTCACCCCTGAGCTCGCGGCCCGCGTCCAGGAGCTGCTCGGCTCCGACGTCGCGATGTGCCTCGACGTCGTGCCGCCCGCGGGCGTGCCGCGCGCCGAGCTCGAGCAGGCGGTCCGCCGCACCGGCCTCTGGGCGGCGCGCCAGCGCGAGCTGCCGCGCGCGCCCGGCCAGCTCCGCTTCGCGATCACGCAGGGCGGTCTCGATCCGGAGCTGCGCGAGCGCTCCAGCGCCGAGCTCGTCGCGCTCGACTTCGACGGCTACGCGATCGGCGGCCTCAGCGTGGGCGAGGAGCGCGAGCCGATGTTCGCGGCCACGTCGCACGCCGCGGCGCTGCTCCCGGAGGAGAAGCCGCGCTATTTCATGGGCATCGGCGACCCCGAGGGCGTGCTCGAGGTGATCGGCCGCGGCGTCGACATGTTCGACTGCGTCCTGCCGACGCGCACCGCCCGCACCGGCAGCGCGCTCACCTGGGAGGGCCGCCTGAACCTGCGCAACGCCCGCTTCGCGCGCGACGAGCTGCCGCTCGACGCGAGCTGCGGCTGCCCGGCGTGTGCCCGCTTCAGCCGCGCGTACGTCCGGCACCTCGTCAACCAGGAGGAGATCCTCGGCCTGCGCCTGCTCAGCCTGCATAATCTGCGCTTCCTGATCGACCTCGTCGCCGCGGCGCGGCAGGCGATCGAGCGCGGCGGCTTCTCCTCGTGGCGGGAGGACGCGCTCGCCCGCCTCGGCTCCCCGGCGACCGGAACCCCCGACCTGGAGACTCTGTGAGCCCTGCCGGCTTCCTCATCATCATCGTCGCGTTCGCCTTCCTGTGGGTCGTCGTCGTCCGACCGCAGAAGCGGCGCCAGGTCGAGCAGCAGCGCCTGATCGCCGAGCTGCGGCTCGGCGACGAGGTCCTGACCGCGGGCGGCGTCTACGGCCGCATCACCGCGCTCGAGGACGACGTCGTCCGCGTCGAGGTCGCGGACGGGCTCGAGCTGCGGGTCGCGCGGCGCGCGATCGCAGGCGTGATCCGTGACGAGCCCGGCGAGCTCGAGGTCGAGCCGGTCGCGG
>DASZYW010000283.1:0-2806 GCA_035545195.1 Gaiellaceae bacterium | reverse complement strand
GTGCCGGCGCGCGACGGCGACGAGGCGCTCGCGGTCGCGAAGGCGCGCAAGCCGGACGTCGCGGTGCTCGACATCGGCATGCCGGGCCTGGACGGGCTCGAGGTGCTGCGCGCGATCCGCGAGGACCCGGAGCTGCACGGCACGCGCGTCCTCCTGCTGACGGCGAAGGCGCAGGAGCAGGACGTCAGGCGCGGCTACGAGGCAGGCGCGGACGCGTACATCAAGAAGCCGTTCAGCCCGACCGAGCTCTCGTCCGCGGTCGCCGCGCTAGCGGCCGGTCACGACTTGTAGCGGTACCCGAAGCCGCGCACCGTCTCGATCGGGACGCTGTCGGGCGCGTTCGGGTCGAGCTTGCGGCGCAGGTAGCCGACGTAGAGCTTCACCTGGTCGCTCGAGACGCCGTAGGTGTCGCCCCACACGAGCTCGAGCAGCTGGTCGCGGCTCAGCACCTGGCGCGGGTTGCGGACGAAGCAGGAGAGGAGCTTGAACTCGAGCGGCGTCAGCTGGACAGGCCGGTCGCCGACCGTGACCTGGCGCTGGGCGAAGTCGATCGTCAGGTAGTCGTCCGAGTAGATCTCCGGCTCCTCTTGGGGGGCGCCGCGCGCGGCGCGGCGGAGCAGCGCCTGCACCCGCGCGACGAGCTCCTGGCGGCCGAACGGCTTGACGACGTAGTCGTCGGCGCCGCCCTGGAGCCCACGCACGCGCTCGAGCTCCTGGCCGCGCGCCGTCAGCATCAGGACGGGCACGTCGGAGAGGTCGCGGATCCGGGCGAGCACCTGCCAGCCGTCCAGCTCGGGGAGCTGCACGTCGAGGACGACGAGGTCGGGCCGGTGCGCGTGGAACTCGCGCAGGGCGGTGCGGCCGTCGGCCGCCTCGTGGACGGAGCTGCCGTTCCGCTCGAGCAGGATCTTGACGAGAGCGCGGATGTCGGGGTCGTCGTCCACGACCAGGATCTGCGACGGGGTCGCGCTCATACCTGATTCATACCACGGGCACTCCGGTTTCCCCAGGACCGTCCCGATAGTTCCCCCGTGGCGACCGTACTGATCCTGGATCCGGATCCTGCGACCCGGTCGCTGCTCG
Organism: Gaiellaceae bacterium; assembly: GCA_035545195.1. Lineage (GTDB taxonomy): Bacteria > Actinomycetota > Thermoleophilia > Gaiellales > Gaiellaceae > Palsa-739. The sequence continues at coordinate 1,723 of DASZYW010000283.1, read as the reverse complement.
AGCTCCTCCTCATGCGGCTCGGTCATAGACCGATCGGCCAGCGAGAGCTGACCGAGGGCGAGGAGCCCGAACTGATGCTGTTGGAGCCGGCTTCGCGCTCGGGTGTGACAACCGCTCGCGGCGTGCGCGACCGGCTCCCTCAGCTCCCAGTGTTGTGCGTGAGCATCGACGGTCCGAGTGAGGAGTCGCGGCAGCTCGAGCCGGTCGGCCACGTGATGAAGCCCTTCCGGCGCAGCCAGTTCGAGGCGGCACTCGCACTGGCCCTCCCTCCCAAGTCGGAAGCGAGCCTGGCAGCCTGGGCGTCGTAGTCAGAGGAGCCTGATGGCCCGGGCGCGCCCTCCGGCGCGCCCGGACTCCTCTGTCTACGCCGCACCGTTTCGCCTGTCGCGGCGCTCTCAGGGCGTCGGCGGTCCGCCGAGCGGGCCGCTCCCCGCCGGAGCGTCGACGACCTGGCAGGGCGGAACCGTGCCCTGCGCGACCGCGATGCCGAGGGCGGTGAGGTTCCCGGCGCCGGTCTGCGTGGAAATCACGAGCGTGTCTCCGGCGGGGATGTCGCCGGTGCTGATCGTGAACTCGACGTGGTCGCTCTCGCGCGCCGTGCCGGCCTGGTCGACCCCGCCGGCGCCGGCTGTCCTGCCGGCCGGCGTGAACCACGGCTGCTTGCAGATCTTCCCTTCCGGCAGGTACTGGACGACGGCGTTGACGCCCTGCGCGTCCAGCGCCGCCTCGAGCCCGGCGGCGTCGCTGAGCGAGTCGATCTCGACCGTCACCGTGCCGTTGCCGTCGTTCGTCACCGCGTAGGCGGCCTTCGCGCCGGAGGAGAGAAGGACTCCCGCCGTCGCGGCTGCCGCGAGCAACGCGGCAAGCCCGGCCGCGAGCGCGAGCCGGCGCCGCGGCCGGTGTCCGCGCTCGGCGGGCTCCGCCGCGACCACCGTCTTCAGCTCCACCAGGAGCCGCTCTTCGAAGTTGCTGCTCATGTCGTCACCTCTGGGAGGTCGTTCGGGCCGAGGGCGAGGAGGTCGAGCCGGCCGCGCAGTCTCGTGCGGGCGCGGTGGAGCCGGACGCGGGCGGCGACGCCGCCGATCCCGAGCGCCCGCCCCGCCTCGACGACGGAGAGGCCGTCGAGCGCGACGAGCTCGAGCACCGCCCGCTCGCCCGCGGGGAGCAGGCGCAGCTCGCCGTAGAGCTCCCGCGCGGCCGACTCGGAGTCGATCCGCGCGAGCAGCGCGGCCACGTCGTCCTCGTCGAGCAGCTCGCGGCCGCGGACTGCGGCGTTGGTGCGCAGCTCCTTGGCGTGCCGCCGCCGCTCGCCGGCGACGACGTTGCGGGCGATCCCGTAGAGCCAGGCGATCGGCTCGCCGCGGCTGCGGCGGTAGGAGCGGGCCGACTCGATCGCCGCGACGAACACGTCGGCCGTCAGGTCGGCGGCCAGGTAGGGATCGTCGACGCGCCGAGCGACGAACCGCTGCACCGCCTCGACGTGGGAGCGGTAGAACCGCTCGAACGCGTCGGGGTCGGAAGCGATATCGGCCAGCTCGTGCAGTGGGAACCTCCTCGGATCCTCGCTGTCAGAGGTTCTTGGTCGGAGGGAGGCGGAGCGTTACGCCCGCGCTCAGGTCCAATCAACCATGGATGAACGCGAGAGCTGACCCCGGTATTGGACGACTGGAGTGGGCGACGAGTCGTCAATCACTTGCATTGCGCGGGAGCTGCATCAACCATT
>DASZYW010000282.1:0-8604 GCA_035545195.1 Gaiellaceae bacterium | reverse complement strand
GCCCGACGAGCACGACCTGGAGATGAAGTGGAGCTGGGAGGGAGACGAGACCGACGAGGAGTCGAAGCTCCGCGCGGAGACGCGCAAGATCCTCGAGCTCCCCGACCTCCCCCTCAGCCCGACGACGGTGCGGGTGCCGGTGATGGTCGGCCATGCGGAAGCGGTCTGGGTCGAGCTGGAGGAGGAGCTGTCGCCCGAGCAGGCGGAGCAGCTGCTCGCCGCGGCGCCCTCGGTGCGGATCGTCGACGTCCCGACTCCGGGCCTGGCCACACAGGCCGACGACGTGCTCGTCGGGAGGATCCGCCCCGACCGCGCGGGCGAAGGCCCCGGCCTCGCGCTCTTCCTCGCCTGCGACAACCTGAACAAGGGCGCCGCGCTGAACGCGATCCAGATCGCCGAGCTCGTACTCGCGCCGGCGCGCGCCACCGCCTGATCCAAGTAACAGACTGTTACTAGGTGCGCTGCGAGCGGGCATTGCTCCATGCGCGGAGCACCGCTCCAGCAAGTAACAGACTGTTACTAAGTGCTAGGGGCGCTGCGGGCGGGGCGCCGGCGCCGGTGCGAACGCCTCGCGCACGACCTCCAGCACCTTCGCTCGCTTGCCCTCGACCACCGGCTGCAGGCCGCCGAGCTCGAGGCGCGCCAGCTCCACCCGCCCGCGGGCGCGCACCGGCAGGAAGCCGAAGTCGGCGAGGAAGTCGGCCGGGAAGATCGTCCGATGGACGTGGAAGCGCTCCAGCTGCGTCTCGCCCTCCGGATAGCGGTACGCGAAGGCCTCCAGCGCGCGGGCGCCGCGCTCGCGGGCGTCGCCGATCGCGGTCAGGAACAACGACTGCATCACCCACGGCCGCGACGGATCGGTGAGATAGGCGCAGGTGACGAGCACCGCGTCGTCGCCGACGGGACCGGCGGGCAGCTCGCCCGCCCGCGGGAACGCGTCGCCCGGCCCGTACTGCATCGAGCCGAGCAGGCGCCCGTCGTCGTCGTAGTAGACCGTCCCCCAGGCGCCCCACTCGTCCTCGACCTCGCGGATCCACTTCCGCTTGTCGGCGCTGCGGCCGTTGCGCGTCTGCCACCAGATGCACTCGTGGCAGACCGAGGGCGCCGTCTCCAGCGTCGCTCCGGTGAGCCCCGCGATCCGCGTCACCGCAGCGGCCCGACCTCGTCGACGACCACGTCCACGACGCCCGGCCGGACGTCCGCCATCGAGATCAGGTACTCGCGGACGCGCTCCTGGACGCCGCGGCCGACCTCGGGAATCGACGCGCCCCACTCGACCGCGAGGTGCAGCTCCACCCGGACGCCGTCGCCCTCGTCGACGCGGACGCTCTTCCGGCCCGCCAGCCCGCGGACACCGGGGACCTCACGCGCCGCGTCACCGGCGTAGCGGGCCAGGATGTCCGACGAGATCGAGGCCTGTCCGGCCATCGCGCCCACACTAGCGCGAGCGCAGCACCAGCTCCGTCGCCTCGGGCCGCGCCGCGAAGCGGAACGGGACGAAGGTCGTGCCGAGGCCGGGCGAGACGTGCATCGTCGCCGCCTCGCTCCGGTAGACCCCGACCTGGTACCTCGCCGTGCGGTGGGCGAGGCGGATCTTGCCGCCGGGCCAGGGGACGCAGATCTGCCCGTCGTGCATGTGCCCGGCGAGCACGAGGTCGAAGGCGCCCGGCTCGAGGTAGTCGACGACGCGCGGGTAGTGGCACAGGAGGATCCTGAAGTCGGCCTCGCGCGTCAGCGTCGTCGGCGCGACCTTGCGGATCCTGCGGACGATCACCTGCGGGTCGACTCCCGCGATCCAGACCGAGCGCCCGCGCAGCTCCAGCATCCGCCCTTCGTCGCGTAGCAGCACCGCCGGCTCGAGCGAGCGGAGGTCGGACTTGCGCGCGAGCGGGTCGCGGGAGAGCGCGAGGTCGTGGTTGCCGAGCACCGCGTAGGTGGGACGCGGCAGCACGCGCACGAGCCGCCGGAGCATCGGCTCGCCGCGGGGGTGCGTGAGCAGGTCGCCCGTGACCGCGACGAGGTCCGGCTGGCGCTCCCGCGCCCAGACCGCCGCCTGCCAGACGGCGCCGATCCCAGGCGAGGGGATGCCGAGGTGGAAGTCCGAGAGGTGGACGATCCGCAGGCCGTCGAGCTCCGCCGGTAGGCCGGGCACCGGCAGCTCGAGCTCGCGGAAGCGCGGCCGCGAGGCCTCGAGCAGGCCCCAGCCGGCGCCGACGCCCGCGAGAGCGGCGAGGCTTCTCAGGCTTCGAGCCGCTGGAGCGCCGGCCGCGGGTCGACGATGTGGCGCTTGAACTTGAGCTCCGACTCCTCGAGCCCGGCGGCGACACCGACGAGCTGCGCGAGGTGGAGCACCGGCATGTCGAACTTGCGGCCGGTCGCCGCCTCGAGCGTCTGCTGCCAGGCGTCGAGCGCGAGGTGGCAGAGCGGGCACGGCGTCACCATCACGTCCGCGCCTGCCTCCATCGCCTGCTCGACCGGCTGGATCAGCTCGCCCATCGCGGTCGCCTCGCGCGCCTGGATGATCGGGAAGCCGCAGCACTTGATCTTCGCCGGATAGTCGATCGCCTCGCCGCCGCAGGCCTCGATGATCCGCTCGAGCGACCACGGCCGGTCCGGATCCTCGAAGCCCATGATCTTCGACGGCCGCAGGATCTGGCAGCCGTAGAACGGCGCGACCTTGAGCCCCTTCAGGCCCTTGTGCGCGGCGAGCTTCAGCTTCTCGTAGCCCTCGCCCTCGGCGATCTCCCAGAGGAAGTGGCGCACCTCGACCGCGCCGGAGTACGGCGGCACGCCGACCGTCTCGAGGTTCTCGTTCACGCGCGCGAGCAGCGCCTCGTCGCCCTGCAGCATGTGGTTCGCCTGGCGCAGGTTGAGCGTGCAGACGTTGCAGACCGTCATCAGCGTCTCGCAGCCCGTCGCCTCGGCGTACGCGAGGATGCGCGCGTTCAGGTGGAGGTAGTAGTCCGGCTCCGCCTCGTGGATGTCGCCGGCGCCGCAGCAGGTGACCGACTCGAGCTCGACGAGCTCCAGCCCGACCATCGGCGCGAGCGCCTGCGTCGAGGTGTCCAGCTCCTTCGCGGAGAGGGACGCGAGGCACCCCTTGTAGTAGGCGACCCGCTTCATCGCGGTCTCGGTGGTGCTCACGACGTCTTCTCCTCCTCGACTTCGGGTAGCCACGGCCTGGGCGCGGCGTTCGGCCGCGCGTAGATCTCCTCGAGCGACTCGCCCGCGTGCCCGTGGGCGAGCTTGCCGAGCGCCTTCTCGCCCTGCACGTGCCCGAGCGCGCCCTGGCGGTCCTGGGCCCGCACGATCTTGCGCAGGTTGCGCGCCTCGCCGACGTCCTTCGCGACGTGCGGCGGGAAGGCGAGCCCGGCCTTGTTGTGCTTGACGAGGTTCATCGCGAACTTCATCTGCTTGATCGAGGAGACGACACCCTGCGTCTTCGGCACGAGCTCGGTCTCGCGCAGCCAGCCGGTCGTCTCGGTCGAGCGGACGAACCACTTCGCGTGCTTCGCGCCCATGTCGCGGTCGATCCCGTGCCGGATCGCCTCGGCGCCGAGCTTCGCGATCGCGTCGCGCGGGTCGACGCCCTTCGGACAGCGCTCGTTGCAGAAGAAGCAGCGCGTGCACTCCCAGATCCCGTGTTGGCCGCTGTACTGCTCGAGCCGCTCCACCGTCGCCGCGTCGCGCGAGTCGCCGACGAAGCGGAAGCCCTTCGCGAGCGCCTGCGGGCCGAGGAACTCCGGGTCGGACTCCATCGCGTTGCACTCCGAGACGCAGCAGCCGCAGTTGATGCAGAGCGCCTCCTTGTGGATCACCTCGTTGCGCTCCGGCGCGATCCGGTACTCGCGGCCGTCCTCCGGCTGCTCGTAGCCCGGCTGCAGGTACGGCTTCATCGCCTTGAACTTGTCCCAGAACGGCTCCATGTCGACGACGAGGTCCTTGACGATCGGCAGGTTCCCCATCGCCGAGATCACGGGCACGTGGCCTGCCTGCGCGATGTCGTACATGCGCGTCTTGCAGGCGAGCACCGCGGCGCCGTCCATGCGCATCCCGCAGGAGCCGCAGATCATCATCCGGCAGCTCTTGCGGAACGCGAGCGAGCCGTCCTGCTTGTCCTTGAGCAGGTCGAGGCAGTCGAGGAGCGTCGCCTCGTCGGGCGCGTCCAGCTCGTACTCGCGCAGCGCGCGCTCGCCGGTGGTCGAGTCGTAGCGCCAGATCTTCAGTGCGACCTGCATCCCGCTCCTCTCTAGCCGGTCAGTCCTGGGATGGAGAGCTTGCTCGCGTCGACGGTGTCGGCGGTCGCGGGCACGTCCACGATCACCTTCTCGCCGAACTTGGAGAGCGTGACGGTCGCCGTCGTCTTCGTCCCGCTCGTATTGGTCACGACGCGCACCTTGTGAACGTACCCGTCGGACCCGACCCACACGTCGTAGGGGCCGAACGTCGTGCCGGACTTCGACAGCGCCTGCCGCTCCGCCGCGGCGAGCTTCGCCGGGTCGATGCGGCCGCGGTAGTGCTCGGTCTGCACGCCCCCGATCGTCTCGCTGCCGAGATCCTGCACGGCGGTGATCGCCTTCAGCTGCGCGAGCGACTGGCTCGGATCCTGCGCCTGGAGGACGGAGGGGCTGAGCCCGAACGTCTTGCCCGCGTTGGCGAGGTCGATCCTCAGCCACGTCTTCCCGGCCGGGAGCAGCGGCGAGAGCAGCTGCGGCGCGCTCACGTAGACGGTCGAGCCGCTCAGGACCTCGTCCAGGACCGGCCTGAGGGTCGCCATCGCGACGGTCGTGTGGAGCTTCCCCGTCCGCGTCGTCGCGTCGAAGTCCCCGCTGCCGCTGAGCTGCACGTTCTGGCCGGCCGCCTTGGTCGCCGCCACGATCGCGACGTGCTCGCTGCCGGCCGCGATCGTCTTCGAGACCGCGGCCTGGAGGTTCGGCGTCGCCGTCGCGGTGGTCGTCGGCGCGTTCGAGGAGCTCGACTTCGAGCCGCACGCGGCGACGAGGAGCGAGAGCGCGAGCAGGGCTGCGACGCGCCGCACTAGTACTTCCGCTCCTGCGGCTCCCACTTCGTGAAGCGCACGGGAGCTGTGCCGAGGTCGACGTCGCCGTCCTTCCAGCGCGTGATCGAGTGGACCATGAAGTTGTCGTCGTCGCGGGTCGGATAGTCGTGCGGGCGCGAGTGGGCGCCGCGGCTCTCCTTGCGCCAGATGCCCGCGGTGACCATGCAGAGCGCCGTGTCGAGCATGTTCCCGAGCTCGATCGCCTGGGTGAGGTCGCTGTTGAAGACGTCGCCCTTGTCCTCGACGTACACCTTCTCGTAGCGCTCCCTGAGGTCCTGGAGGATCTCGATCTGCTTCTGCATCTTCGCCTCCTCGCGGAAGACGCCGAAGTTCTCGAGCATCGTCGAGCCGAGCTCGTCCCGGAGCTGCCACGGGCGCTCGCCGTCGCGCCGGTCGAGCAGCTCCTGCAGCTTCCGCTCGGCGTCGCGCTCGACGGACTCGGGGATGTCGATCGTCGTGTTCGCGAGCGCCCACTCCGCGGCGGAGCGGCCCGCGCGCCGGCCGAAGGTGATCGTCTCCATCAGCGAGTTCCCGCCCAGCCGGTTCGCGCCGTGGACGGAGACGCACGCGCACTCGCCGGCCGCGTAGAGCCCGGTCAGCTCGGTGGCGCCGTCGGTGTCGGTCGAGATGCCGCCCATGTGGTAGTGGGCGCCCGGCCGGACGGGGATCGGGTCGTAGATCGGGTCGACGCCCGCGAAGGTCATCGCCAGCTCCCGCGAGCCCGGCAGCCGCTCGGTGATCCGCTCGGCGCCGAGGTGGCGCAGGTCGAGCAGGACGGAGCCGTTGATGCCGCGCCCCGCGTCGATCTCCGTCTGCTCGGAGCGGGAGACGACGTCGCGCGACGCGAGCTCGAGCGCGTTCGGCGCGTACCGCTTCATGAAGCGCTCGCCGTCCTTGTTGATCAGGTAGCCGCCCTCGCCGCGGCAGCCCTCCGTGATCAGGACGCCCGACGGGAAGAGCGTCGTCGGGTGGAACTGCATGAACTCCATGTCCTTCAGCGGCAGGCCGGCGTGCAGCGCCATCGCCATCCCGTCGCCGGTGCAGGCGTACGCGTTGGTGGTCGCCTTGTACTGGCGGCCCGCGCCGCCGGTCGCCATCACGACCGTCTTGCCGCCGAGGGTCTTGAGGCCGCCGTTGAGGAGGTCCCAGCAGACGACGCCCTGGCAGCGACCGTCGTTGACGACGAGCTGCCACGCGAAGAACTCCTCGTAGACCGTGATGTCGCGCTTGCACACCTGCTCGTAGAGCACCTGGATCAGGACGTGGCCGGTGATGTCGGCCGCGTAGACCGTGCGCGGGGAGCCGGCGGCGCCGAACGGACGCTGCGCGAGCTTCCCGTCCTCGCGGCGCGAGAAGAAGCAGCCCCAGTGCTCCAGCTGGACGATGTCCGCCGGGGCCTCGGCCGTGAAGATCTCGATCGAGTCCTGGTCGCCGATGTAGTCGGAGCCCTTGACCGTGTCGTACGCATGCGTCTCGGGCGAGTCCTCGGCCGCGTTGCCGAGCGCCGCGTTGATGCCTCCCTCCGCCGCGCCCGAGTGCGAGCGGGTCGGGTGGAGCTTCGAGATCATCGCGACGTTCGCGCCGGCGTCGAACGCCTCGATGGCGGCGCGCATCCCTGCGCAGCCCGCTCCGACGACGAGAACGTCGTGCTCGGCAATCACGAGGAATCAAGCTACCGCACTGCTGCGCCCTGCGGCGCGGGTACCAGCTCGACCTCGGGCGGCGCCGTCTCCTGGCGGACGACGAGCGCCACCGACGCGAGCACGACCGCGGCGCCGACGGCGATCACCCAGGTGACCGACTCGTGCAGGACCGCGGCGCCGAGGGCGATCGCGACGACCGGGTTGACGTAGGCGTAGGTCGCCACTTTCCCGATCGGCGCGTTGTCGAGCAGCCACGTGTACGCGGTGTAGCCGAGGACCGAGCCGAACGTGACGAGGTAGATCCAGCCGCCGACCGAGCGAGCCGAGAAGGCGCCGAAGTGCGGGCTGGTGGTCAGGAGCGCGATCGGGAGCATCAGGAGCCCGCCGGCGAGCATCTCCAGCGACGTGGCCGCGAACGCGTCGCGCGGCAGCGGCACCCGTCCCGACAGGAAGGAGCCGAGCGCCCACATCAGCGAGGAGCAGACGACGAGGAGCAGCGCCCAGAGCGGCGCGCCCCCGCTCGGCCGCACGAGGATCGCGAGGCCGGCGAAGCCGACGAGCACGCCGGCGAGCGCGGCGCGCGGCGGGCGGTCGCCGGCGAGCGTCCGGAAGAGGACGATCCAGAGCGGGACGGCGCCGATGATCAGGGCCGAGAGCCCCGTCGCGACGTGGCGCTCGGCGATGAAGAGGACGGCGTTCGCGCCGGGGAGCAGGGCGCCGATCAGCGCGGCGGCGCCCAGCTCGCGCCGGCTCACGCGCAGGATGCGAGGGCCGCGGCGCCAGGCGGCGAAGCCGGCCATCAGCAGGCCCGACGCGACGAAGCGCGTCGAGACGGCGAACATCGGCGGGATCGTCTCCCCGGCCATCTCGATGAAGAGGTACGTCGAGCCCCAGATCAGGTAGACGACGCCGAGGGCGACCCAGACGCGTGTCCCGTGGCTCATGCCGCAACACTGCCGGAACGCGGGCAGGCTGCGCGAGCGCCGCGTCGAAGAGGGTCCGTCCGTGGACGCGCGCGCCGCCGCCGACCGGTTCCTCGCCTCGCCCGCGTTCGCGGAGGGGACGCGCCGCGCCTACCGCGTGGACGTCGAGGAGTTCTGCGCCTGGCTCGAGACGCGCCGCGTCGCGCTCGAGCAGGTCGACGTCCGGGTGCTCGCCGAGTACGTCGCCTGGCTCGGGACGGCGCGCCGGAGCGGCGGCAAGCTCGCGCCGGCCACGATCTCGCGGAAGCTCGCCGCGGTGCGCGCCTTTCTCCGGCACGCGCTCGGCAAGGCGCGTGTTCCCGACGCGCCGCTGGCGCCGCGCCGCGGGCGCAGGCTCCCGGACGCGCCGCGCGCGGCGGAGGTGGAGCAGACGCTCGGCGCGCTCGAGGGCGAGGGTGCCGTCGCGCTGCGGAACCGCGCGCTCGTGGAGCTGGTCTACTCGGCGGGCCTGCGCTCGGCGGAGGCGGTCGGCCTCGACCTCGGCGACGTCGACTTCGAGCAGGAGCTCGTGCACGTGCGCGGCGGCAAGGGCGGCAAGGACCGCGTCGTGCCGCTCGGCGAGGAGGCGGCGCACTGGCTCGCGCGCTACCTGCGCGACGCGCGGCCCGAGCTCGTTCGGGGCGCGAACGACGCGCTGTTCGTGTCCGTGCGCGGGCGGCGCCTCGACACGAGCACGCTGCGCCGGCTCGTCCCTCACCCGCACCGGCTGCGCCACGCCTTCGCGACGCACCTGCTCGAGGGCGGCGCCGACCTGCGCACGATCCAGGAGCTGCTCGGCCACAGCTCGCTCTCGACGACGCAGGTGTACAGCCACGTGGACGCGAAGCGCCTGCGCCGCGTCTACGACCACGCGCACCCGCGCTCGTAGCCTGCGCCGCACGAAGTCGTGACGCTTCCGTTCCGGTGTCTGACACCGGGA
>DASZYW010000281.1:0-3517 GCA_035545195.1 Gaiellaceae bacterium | reverse complement strand
GTCCGGGCGCGCACCGCTTCGTGCGCGCCCGGACGCCACCCGGGGCAGACCATGAGAATCCCGAAACGCTTCACGATCCTCGCAGCGGCGCTCCTGGCGCTGAACGTCGTCCTCTGGCTCGCGCCCGTGGCGACCGCGCTGCGCCAGTCGTTCGCCGACCAGATCCTCGGCCCCTCGCTGATCCGCGCCGAGGTCGTCGCCCAGGCCGGCGCGGGGACGGGGACGAAGGAGTACCGCATCGACCGAGGCGTGGTCACCGCGGCCACCGCCCGCCGGGTGACGATCCGCGAGCAGGACGGGACCGTCCAGATGGTGCGCATCGCCGCCGGGACGCAGCTCGAGGGCGTCGCCCGCGCCCGGCTCGGGTCGCTGGCGCGCCGCGGCGCCCAGGTGCTGGTCGTCCGTGCGGCGCGCGGCGCCGCGCTCTCGCTCGACGTCGAGGATTGACGGTTTTACAGGTGCTTTACGACCTTTCCGGGTAGAGAGGACGACACTATGCGGGTGCCCCGGCGGTTTGCGGTCCTCGCGGCGGTCCTCGTCGCGCTCAACGTCTTCCTGTGGATCGTCCCCGCGGGCATGGCGCTGCGCCAGTCCGTGATCAACCAGCTCTTCGGCCCGGCGATGATCCGCGCCGAGGTGGTCGTCCAGTCCGGCCCGAACAGCACCCAGGACTATCGGATCGACCGCGGAGTCGTCACCGCCGCCACGCCGGCGCAGGTCACGCTCCGCGAGCAGGACGGCACCGTCCAGACGATCCCGCTCGCCCCGAGCACGCGGATGAGCGGCGTCGGCCGCAACGGGCTCGCCGCGCTCGTGCGCCGCGGCGTCCAGGTGCTCGTCGTCCGCCCTGCGAACGGCGCCGCGATCTCGCTCGACGTCGAGGGCCAGCCGCTCGGCGGCGGCGGCCAGTCGAGGCGAGACCGTCGCGGCGGCTGAGTAACCTACCGGCGTGACCGGCTCAGCCACCGGGGGCGTCCTGATGCTCGTCGAGGACGACGATTCGATCGGGCGTCTCGTCAAGCAGTACCTCGAGCAGCACGACGGCTGGCGCGTGATCTGGCTCCGCTCCGGCGAGGAGGCCGTCGCCGAGCTGCGCCGGCACCCCGTCCGGCTCGTCGTCCTCGACATCGGCCTGCCCGGGATGGACGGCTTCGAGGTCTGCCGCCGCCTGCGCGCCGGCTCGAAGGTGCCGATCGTGATGCTGACCGCGCGCGACGAGGAGCCCGACCGCGTCGCCGGGCTCGAGCTCGGCGCCGACGACTACGTCGCGAAGCCGTTCTCGCCGCGCGAGCTCGCGGCGCGGATCAAGGCGATCCTCCGCCGCGCTGAGCAGCGCACCGAGGACGTCGTCCTCACCGCCCGCGACGTCGTGCTCAGGCGCGACTCGCGCGAGGTGACGGTTGCGGGCTCGCCGGTGGAGCTGACCGGCAAGGAGTTCGACCTGCTCGCCTGCTTCCTCGAGCACCCCGGGATCGTGCTCTCGCGCGAGCGGCTGCTCGACCTCGTCTGGGGCATGACGTATCCGGGCGGGACGCGCACCGTGGACGTCCACGTCGCGCAGCTGCGCCGCAAGCTCGGCGACCCGGAGGGGATCCGCACGGTCCGCGGCTCCGGGTACAAGCTCGTCGCAGGCTGACCTTGCGCACCAGCCTGCGCACCAGGCTGTTCCAGGCGATCGCCGTGATCGTGCTGCTCTGCGTGGGGATGACGATCGGCCTCGGGCTCTTCCTGACGCGACGGGCGGTCGACCAGGCGACGCTGAAGGACGTCGAGCACCAGGCCGCGCTGATCGCGGCGCGCGAGGAGGCGGCGGTCGACGCCTACACCGACCTCGTCCAGGTCGCGCCGGTGCTGAAGCAGCAGCACCAGCGCTACATCGTCAGCGACGTCGCCTTCCTCCCGGCGAGCGCGATCTCGCGGCTCGCCGACCACAAGCCCGCGAGCGGCACCGTCGAGTACCAGGGCACGCGCTACTACTACGCGGCCGAGCCGGCGGTGCAGCAGAAGACGTTCGTGCTCCTGCGGCCGACGAGCAGCACGAGCTCGCGCTGGACGCCGTACGTGTTCGGGCTCCTGATCGCCGCCGGCGTCGGCGGCGTGCTCGCCGCGGCCGCCGCGTTCCTGCTCGCGCGGCGGATCGCCCGCCCGGTCGGCCACGTCGCCGACGCAGCGCGCTCGCTTGCGCGGGGCACGCATCCGGAGCCCGTGCCGGTCGAGGGCGTCTCCGAGATCGCCACGCTCGCGGTCGCCTTCAACGACCTCGCCGCACAGCTGCAGCGCGCGCAGGAGGCGGAGCGCAACTTCCTGCTCTCCGTCAGCCACGAGCTGAAGACCCCGCTGACCTCGATCCGCGGCTACACCGAGGCGGTCGAGGACGGCGCCGTCGACCCGCGCGAGGCCGCCGCCACGGTCGCACTCGAGGCCGCCCGTCTGGAGCGCCTCGTCCGCGACCTGCTCGACCTGGCGCGGATGAACCGCACCGACTTCAGCGTCCACAACAGCGAGATCGACCTCGCCGAGGTGGCCGAGGACGCGGTGCGCCGTTACCAGCCGCAGGCCGACCAGTTCGGCGTCACGCTCGCAGCGGTGGCGGAGGGGCCTGCGCCGGCGGTCGCGGACGCCGACCGCGTGCTGCAGGTCGTCTCCAACCTGGTCGAGAACGCGCTGCGCCTGACCCCGGCGGGCGGCGAGGTGCGCGTCGCGGTCGCGCCCGGCGTGCTCCGCGTCGAGGACACCGGCCCGGGTATCGCCGACGAGGACCGCGCGCACGCGTTCGAGCGCTTCTACCTGCACGACCGCTACGGCCGCGAGCGCCGCGTCGGCACCGGGCTCGGGCTCGCGATCGTCAAGGAACTGACGCACGCGATGGGCGGGAGCGTCGAGCTCGACGGCGGCGCCGGCGTGGGGACGGCGTTCACCGTCCGGCTGCCCGTCCCCGCGCCCGCGCGCGTGCCCGCGTGAGCGTCACGCGCGAGGACGTGCTGCGCGCGCGCGAGCTCCTCGGCGGGCGCGTGCGCCGGACGCCGACGCTCGCCGCCGGCGGCTTCTTGCTCAAGGCGGAGCTCTTCCAGCACACCGGCTCCTTCAAGGCGCGCGGCGCGCTCAACCGCGTCGCCTCGCTCTCGCCGGAGGAGCGCGAGCGCGGCGTCGTCACTTGGTCGGCCGGCAACCACGCGCGCGCGGTCGCCTGGGCGTGCGCCGAGGCCGGCGTCGACTGCCTCGTCGCGATGTGGGAGACGGCGAGCCCGTTCAAGGTCGCCGCCACGCGAGCGTTCGGCGCCACCGTCGACATGTCGTCGCCCGACCCGGCCGCCGCGTACGAGGTCGCGCAGCGCGCGGTCGAGGAGGACGGGCGCGTCTTCGTCCACCCGCACAGCGACCCCGAGGTGGTGGCGGGCCACGGGACGCTGGCGCTCGAGATCCTCGAGGACGTGCCGGAGCTGCAGACGGTCGTCGTCGGCGTCGGGGGCGGCGGGCTCGTCTCGGGGATCGTCGTCGCGCTCGACGGCCGCGCGCG
>DASZYW010000280.1:0-3958 GCA_035545195.1 Gaiellaceae bacterium | reverse complement strand
CACGAGGGCCTGCTCGCGAACGACGTCGTCGGCTTCCACACCGCCCGCTGGCAGCGCGCGTTCCTGGCGTGCTGCGAGCAGCTGCTCGGCGCCGAGGTGACCGGGACGACGGTGGCGCACCGGGGCCACCAGACCCGCGTGACGGCGCATCCGGTCGGGATTGACGCGACGGAGTTCGACGCGCTCGGTGGCGCTCCCGCGGTGCTCGAGCGCGAGCGCGACCTGCTCGCGCAACGCCCGCCGCGGCTCGTGTTGCGCGTCGACCGCACCGATCCCTCCAAGAACGTCGTCCGTGGCTTCCGGGCGTTCGGCCTCCTGCTGGAGCGGCACCCGGAATTGCACGGCGAGGTCGGGATGCTGGCGCTGCTCGCGCCGTCGCGGCAGGACATCCCGCAGTACGCCGACTACGTCCGCGCCGTCGAGAAGGCGGTCCGCGACGTGAACGAGCGCTTCGCCCGCGCCGGCTGGACGCCCGTGCGGCTCGACATCGCCGACGACTTCCCGCGCTCGCTCGCCGGCTACCGCCAGTTCGACGTGCTGCTCGTCAACCCCGTCTTCGACGGCCTCAACCTCGTCGCGAAGGAGGCGATGCTCGTCAACCAGCGGGACGGCGTGCTCGTCCTGTCCGAGAACGCCGGCGCGTACGAGGAGCTGGGCGAGTGGGCGCTCGGCGTCAACCCGCTCGACATCTCCGGCCAGGCGGACGCGCTCTACGCGGCGCTGACGATGCCCGAGCAGGAGCGGCGCGCCAGCGGCGACGCGATCCGCGCGCACGTGCGGCGGCACGACGTCCGCGAGTGGATCGCAGCTCAGCTGGCGGATCTCGACGCGAGTACGATCGAGAGTCGATGAGCGACCTCTCGCACGTCAGCGAAACCGGTGACGTCCGGATGGTGGACGTCGGCGCCAAGCCGCTCTCGCGGCGGCGGGCCGTCGCCCGCGCCGAGGTCCGAATGGCGGCCGAGACGGCGCGCCGGCTGCGGGAGCTGCCGAAGGGCGACGCGCTCGCGACCGCGCAGCTGGCCGGGATCATGGCGGCCAAGCGGACGAGCGAGTTGATCCCGCTCTGCCACCCGCTGCCCCTGAACCACGTCGAGGTGACGCTCGAGGTGGGAGCCGAGTCCGTCGAGATCGTCGCCTCGGCCGAGACGACCGCGCAGACCGGCGTCGAGATGGAGGCCCTGACCGCGGCGGCGGTTGCCGCGTTGACGGTCTACGACATGGCGAAGGCGATCGACAAGGAGATGCGGATCGTCGAGGTCGTCCTCGTCGAGAAGACGAAGGAGCCCGTCGGCTGAAGGCCGCGGTGCTCACCGTCTCGGACGGAGTCGTCGCCGGCACCCGGGAGGACAGGAGCGGCGACCTGCTCGAGGAGCTCCTCCGCGGCGAGGGCTACGAGGTCGAGCGCCGCGTGGTCCCCGACGAGCGCGCCGAAATCGCGACTGCGTTGGCAGATCTGACAACAACCGCTCGAGTCGTGCTGACCACCGGCGGGACGGGCGTTGCGCCGCGCGACGTCACCCCCGAGGCGACGCGGGACGTGCTCGAGCGCGAGGCGCCGGGGATCGCGCAGGCGATTCGCGCCGACTCGATCGCGAAGACGCCGCACGGGCTGCTCTCGCGTGGGCTCGCGGGCGTCGTCGGCTCGGCGCTCGTGGTCAACCTGCCCGGCTCGCCGGGCGGCTGCCGCGACGGGTTCGAGGTGCTTCGGCCGGCGCTCGCGCACGCGCTCGAGCTGCTCGCCGGAGACCAGGACGCCGCCCACCGGCAGACGTGACCGATCCGGTCGAGATCGTCGACTACGACCCGAGTTGGCCCGCCGAGTTCGAGCGGCTCGCGGAGCGCGCACTGGCGGCGCTCGGCCCGCTGGGCGTGCGCGCCGAGCACCTCGGGAGCACCGCCGTCCCGGGGCTCGCGGCGAAGCCGGTGATCGACCTCGCGCTCGTGATCCGCTCTCCGGACGACCTGCCGGGGGCGGTCTCTGTGCTCGGGGCGCTCGGCTACGAGCACGAGGGAGACAGGGGCATCCCGGGGCTGGAGGCGTTCGCCTGGCCGGTCGGCGAGCGCCGCCACCACCTCTACGTCTGCGCCGAGGGCGCCGCCGAGCTGGCCCGGATGCGCGCCTTCCGCGACCGCCTGCGCGCCGACCCGGACGAGGCTGCCGCCTACGAGCGGCTCAAGCGCGAGCTCGCGGCGCGCCACCGGCACGACCGCACGGCCTACACCGACGCGAAGACCGAGTTCGTGACCCGCGTATCCTCCGCCGGATGAGCGCCACGCTCGCCCCGCTGCCGGCGCGCTTCGCGCGCCTCGTCAAGATCGAGCACACCGTCTTCGCGCTGCCGTTCGCGTACGCCGGCGCGTTCCTCGCGGTGAACGGGACGCCGAGCGCGCACGACCTGCTCTGGATCACCGTCGCCATGGTCGGCGCCCGCTCGCTCGCGATGGCGCTCAATCGCCTGATCGACGCCGGCATCGACGCGCGGAACCCACGCACCGCCGGCCGCGAGCTCCCCTCCGGCCAGCTCAGCGTCGCGCAGGTCGTCCTCTTCTGCGCCGCCTCGCTCGCGCTCTTCCTGCTCGCCGTGTGGCAGCTCGACCCGCTCGTGCGCTGGCTATGGCCGATTCCCGTCGCAGGGTTCGTCGTCTACCCGTACCTCAAGCGGGCGACCTGGCTCTGCCATTTCTGGCTCGGCGCGGTCGACGGGCTCGCTCCCGTCGGCGCCTGGGTCGCGATCACGGGGACGCTGCCGTGGCAGTCGTGGACGCTCGGGGCGGCGGTCGCGTTCTGGGTCGCCGGCTTCGACCTCTACTACGCGCTCTTCGACCTCGACGTCGACCGGCGGGAGGGGCTGCACTCGGTCGCGACGCGGTTCGGTGTGCGCGGCGTCTTCCTCGGCGCGCGCTTCTGCCATGCGGCGACCGTGGTGCTGCTCGTCCGCGCCGGGCTCGATCTCCCGGTCGGAGCGCTCTACTGGATCGGCGTCGCGATCGTCGGCGTGCTGATGGCCTACGAGCACTCGCTCGTGCGGCCGGACGATCTGCGCCGGCTCGACGCGGCCTTCTTCACGATGAACGGCGTGATCAGCGTCGCCTTCGCGATCTTCGTGATCGCGGACGCCGTCACCTAAAATCCCTGTAAAGCGCCCAAAAACGCCTATGCTGCGCCGGTGATCGCAGCTCGCAGACTCGGCAAGCGCTACGGGGAGAAGCGCGTCCTGCGCGGGGTCGAGCTCGAGGTTCCCGGCGGCGGGTTCCTCGTCGTCACGGGGCCGAACGGCTCCGGGAAGACGACCCTGCTGCGGCTCTGCGCCGGTCTCGCGGTTCCGACCGAAGGCACGCTCGAGGTGGCGGTCACGCGCGAGCGGATCGGCTATCTCGCCCACGAGCCGCTCGTGTACCGGGAGCTGACCGCGCTCGAGAACCTCGACCTCTACGGGCGCCTCTATCGGGTGCCGGAGCGGCGTGAGCGGATCGGGATGCTGCTCGAGCGCTACGGGCTCTGGGAGGTCCGCCACGACCGCGTCGCGTCGTACTCGCGCGGGATGACGCAGCGGCTCGCACTCTGCCGCGTCCTGCTCCACGATCCTGCACTGCTCGTCCTCGACGAGCCGTTCACGGCGCTCGACGAGGCGGGGGCGGAGCTGCTCGACGCCCAGTTGGTGGAGCTGCGCGGCGAGCGGACGGTGCTCGTCTCCACGCACGACCCGGCGCGCGTCGAGTCGCTGGCGTCGGCCTGGCTGAGGCTGGCGGCGTGAGGTACGCCCGTGACGTCGGAGCGCTCGCGCGCAAGGACCTGCTGCTGGAGCTGCGGGCGCGGGACACGCTGCCGGCGATGCTCCTCTTCGTCGTCGCGACGTTCGTCGTCTTCCACTTCTCGCTCCCCGCGCACCCGTCGAAGCTCGCGGCGAGCGGGCTGCTCTGGGTGGCGATCCTCTTCACGGCGCTGCTCGGGCTC
>DASZYW010000279.1:0-5803 GCA_035545195.1 Gaiellaceae bacterium | reverse complement strand
CGGCCAGTCGCACGTCCTGCAGGGCGTCGGCTTCGACGTCGCCGAGGGCGGCGTGACCGCGCTGCTCGGGCGCAACGGCGTCGGCAAGACGACGACGCTGCGCGCGATCCTCGGGCTCGTCGACCGGCGCGGCTCGGTGCGACTCGACGGCGAGGAGCTGACGCGCCTCTCCACCCACAAGATCGTGCGGCGCTCGATCGGCTACGTGCCGGAGGACCGCGACGTCTTCACCGGCCTGACCGTCGCCGAGAACCTGCGGCTCGCGGAGCGCGACGCCGAGCCGCGCTACGAGCTCGTCTACGAGCTCTTCCCAGAGCTGCGCGACCGCGGCGAGCAGCGTGCCGGGACGCTCTCGGGCGGCCAGCTCCAGATGGTCGCGATCGCGCGGGCGCTCCTCAACGACAACCGCGTCCTGCTCGTCGACGAGCCCACGAAGGGGCTCGCGCCCGCGCTCGTCGCCGACGTCGCGCACGCGCTCGAACGACTGGCGGAGTTGACGACGGTGCTGCTCGTGGAGCAGAACCTCGGCGTCGTCCGCCGGCTCGCCCATCACGTCGTCGTGCTCGACCAGGGCCGCGTCGTCCACGCCGGGCCGGCGCAGGAGTTCCTCGACCAGCCGGAGCTCGTCAAACAGCTCCTCTCGGTGGGGCGCGCATGAGCACGTTCGTGCTGCTCACGGTGACCGGCGTCGGTCTCGGCGCGATGTACTTCCTGATCGCGTCCGGCCTCTCGCTGATCTACGGCCTGATGGGCGTGCTCAACTTCGCGCACGGCGCCTTCATCACGGTCGGCGGCTACGCCACCTGGTGGACGTCGGTGCACGTCTTCGAGGGGATCCACTCGGCGCTCTGGCTCTGGCTCGCGAGCGCGAGTCTCGGGCTCGTGCTCGGCGGCGTCTTCGCGGCGCTCGTGGAGCTCGTCCTGATCCGGCCGCTCTACTCCCGCCACATCGAGCAGGTGCTCGTCACCGTCGGCCTCCAGCTCGCGTTCGTCGCCCTCGTGACCGGCATCTGGGGCCCCGACCCGAAGGCGATCGTCGTCCCGTCCTGGCTGCACGAGACGACGAACCTCGACGGCGCGCTGATCCCGAACGACCGCTGGGTCGAGATCGGGACGGCCGCGGTCGTGCTCGCGCTGCTCCAGCTCTTCCTGCGCAGGACGCGCTACGGCCTGATCATCCGCGCCGGCGTCGAGAACCGCGCCATGGTGCAGGCGCTCGGGATCGACGTGCGCCGCGCCTTCACGCTCGTCTTCGCGATCGGCGGCGTCGCCGCCGCGCTCGCCGGGGTCCTCGGCGGCGTCTACTTCAACGCCGTCGACCCGGACCAGGGGACGAGCCTCCTGATCTTCGCCTTCATCGTCGTCGTGATCGGCGGCCTCGGCTCGATCGGCGGCTCGGCCGCCGCGGCGATCGTCGTCGGGCTCGTGCAGCAGTACACGAACTACTACGGCTCCTCCGGGATCGGCGACATGGTCGTCGTGCTCCTGCTCGGGCTCGTCCTGCTCGCCCGGCCGCGCGGGCTCGCCGGCGCCGTCGTCGGAGGGCGCGCGTGAGCCTGCCGAGCCGCCGCCTCGTCGCCGACTGGCTCTGGCCGCTCGCCGCCTTCGCCCTGCTCGCGGTCGTGCCGTGGCTGAACGTCTCGATCCCGAAGCTCTTCGACCAGCCGGTCTCGAGCCCGGGGACGCTCGCGCTGCTCGGCTCCTGCCTCCTCTTCGGCGGGCTCGCGCTCACCTACGACATCCAGTTCGGCTTCACCGGGATGCTCTCGTTCGGGCACGCGCTCTACATCGCGATCGGCGTCTACCTCTCGAACATCGCGATCACCGACTGGCACTGGCGCTTCTGGCCGGCGGTCTTCTTCACGATGGGCGTCGCCTTCGTCCTCGCGAACGTGCTCGGGTTCGTGAGCCTGCGCGTGGGCGGGATCGCGTTCGCGATGGTGACGCTCGCCTTCGCGCAGGCGGGATCGGTGCTCGCGCTCAAGGACCCGCACCACTGGACGCACGGGGAGGAGGGCCTCGGTGCCGACTACACGAAGCTCCCGAAGGCCTTCGTCGGGATCCTGAACACGAAGTACCTCTACTGGCTCGCGCTCGCCTTCTGCGGGATCGTCTTCTTCGTCGTGCGCTGGGCGGTCGAGTCCTCGCCGGGCCGGGTCTGGCAGGCGGTGCGCGAGAACGAGCAGCGGGTCGAGGTGCTCGGCCTGCGGCCGCCGGCGTACCGGCTGCAGGCGTTCGTGCTCTCGTCGCTGCTCGCGGCGGCGGGCGGGATCGTCTACATGCTCCTCTACAACGGCTCGACGCTCGCTGTCACGCAGCCGAACTTCACGCTCACGCTGCTGCTGATGGTCGTGATCGGCGGCGCAGGCTCGCGCTGGGGCGCGGTGCTCGGCGGGATCCTCTACACGTACGTGAACAACCGGCTGATCGCGATCGGCAGCTCGTCCGCGGTCGCCGGCCTCCCCCACGGCGTGCGGACGCCGATCGAGCAGCCGCTCTTCCTGCTCGGAGCGATCTTCATCCTGATCGTCATCTTCCTGCCCGGTGGGCTCGCGGGCCTCGCGCGGCGCGGCCCGAGCGGGCTGAGCCGGATGCGCGCGGCGCTCGCCGGCGGGACGACCGCGGCCGGGCCGCAGGAGGGCGCATGAGCGCTGTCGCCGACTCGGGCGGCGTCCGGATCGCGTACGAAGTGCGCGGCGCCGGCGACCCGCTCGTCCTGATCCACGGGCTCGGCTACGACCGGGCCGGCTGGGGGCCGCTCCCCGACCTGCTGGCGGAGCGCTTCCGCGTGGTCGTCCTCGACAACCGCGGCATCGGCGAGAGCGACGCGCCGGAGGGGCCGTACACCGTCTCGCAGCTCGCGGCCGACACGCTCGCCGTCCTCGACGCGGCCGGGATCGAGCGCGCGCACGTCCTCGGCGCCTCGCTCGGCGGCCTCGTCGCGGAGGAGCTCGCGCTGGCGTACCCGCAGCGACTCGCCAAGCTCGTGCTCGTCTCGACCGCGCCCGGAGGGCCGAGGTCGGCGCCGATGCCGCAGGCGGGCCTCGAGGCGTTCACGAAGTTCCCGACGATGGAGCGCGAGGCGGGACTGCGGCTCATGGTCGAGAACGCGCTCGGAGAGGGCACCGTGCGCGACCGGCCGGAGCTCGTCGAGGAGATCTGGCGCTACCGCCTCGACCACGCGCCGGCGCTCGCGGCATGGCAGGCGCAGGCGTACGCGGGCGCGACCTTCGACGCGTACGACCGCGTCGGCGGGATCTCGGCGCCGACGCTCGTCCTGCACGGCACGGACGACAACGTCGTCGACCCGCGCAACGGCGAGCTGCTCGCGCAGCTGATCCCTGGCGCGCGGCTCGAGCTCGTCCCGGACCGCGGGCACCTGATGGTCTGGGAGGATCCGCAGACGGTGGCGCGCCTGGTGACGGAGTTCCTCGAAGCGTGAGCGGCGGGCCGCACACGATCGCGCGCTGGCTCGGCGATCGCGCACGCAACACGCCGACGCGCGTCGCGATCGAGTACGAGGGGCGGCCGATCTCGTACGCGGAGCTCGCCGCGGGCGCCGACGCATGGGCCGCCTCGTTCGCGGAGAGCGGCCTGAAGCGTGGCGACCGCGTCGCGACGCTCACCGGCAACTCGCCCGAGCACGTCGAGATCCTGTTCGCCTGCGCGCGGCTGGGGCTGATCCTGCTTCCGCTCTCGTGGCGGCTCACGGCGCCGGAGCTGCGCTACCAGCTCGACGACGCCGAGCCGGCGCTCTTCCTCGCCGAGCAGGAGCTGGAGGGCCTCGCCGAGGCGACCGGGCACCGCTTCCACCGTCTGGAACGGCCATGGCCCGGTGTCAGACACCCGGACGTGGCCGCAGCGGACGACGACGGGCTCCTGCTCGTCTACACCTCGGGCACGACCGGGAAGCCGAAGGGCGCGCTGCTCACCCACGCGAACTGCTTCTGGACGAACGTCTCCTTCGACGGCGCCACCGGCGTGCACGGCGACGACGTCGTGCTCCAGGTGCTGCCGCAGTTCCACGTCGGAGGCTGGAACGTCCAGTCGCTGCTCGCCTGGCTGAAAGGCGCGACCGTGATCCTCGAGCGCCAGTTCGACGCCGGCCGCGTGCTGCGCCTGATCGAGGAGCGCCGCGTGACGACGATGATGGGCGTCCCGCAGATCTACCTCCTGCTCGCGCAGCACCCACGCTTCGCGGAGGCCGACCTGTCGAGCCTCGAGCGGGCCGTAGTGGGCGGCGCGCCGATGCCGGAGGCGCTGCTCGAGACCTGGGCCGCCCGCGGGACCGCGATCGTCCAGGGCTACGGACTGACCGAGGCGGCGCCGAACGTCCTCTGCCTGCCGCCCGAGGACGCCGTGCGCAAGCTCGGCTTCGCCGGCAAGCCCTACCCGTTCGTCGACGTGCGCATCTCCGGCGAGAGCGAGCTGCAGGTGCGCGGCCCGAACGTCTTCCCCGGCTACTGGCGCAACCCGGAGGCGACCGCCGAGGTCTTCACCGACGACGGCTGGCTGCGCACCGGCGACGTCGCGGAGGAGGACGGCGAGGGCTACTACCGGATCAAAGGCCGGCTCAAGGACATGTACATCTCTGGCGGCGAGAACGTCTACCCGGCGGAGGTCGAGGCCGTGCTGCACGAGCACCCGGCGGTGCAGGATGCTGCGGTCGTGGGCGTGCCGGACGAGCGCTGGGGCGAGGTCGGCGTCGCCTTCGTGGTCGCGGACGGCGTCGAGGAGGCCGAGCTGGTCGAGTGGTGCCGCGCGCGGCTCGCGACCTTCAAGGTGCCGACCTCGGTGCGGTTCGTCGGCGAGGTCCCGCGCAACGGTCTCGGCAAGATCCAAAAGCAGGGGCTGCTGGAGGCGGCGCGATGACGGTCACCGGCGCGGACGGCCGCGCGCTCTCGGCGCGCGGCGTCGAGACCCGGCAGAAGCTCCTCGACGCGGCGGAGCAGGTCTTCGGCGACCTCGGCTACCACGACGCCTCGATCGTCAAGATCACCGAGGCCGCAGGCGTCGCGCACGGAACGTTCTACCTCTACTTCGCGACGAAGAAGGACGTCTTCGACGAGCTCGTCCTCGACCTCAACCGGCGCATCCGCCATGCGATGACCGAGGCGTCGGAGGGCGCGAAGAACCGGCTCGAGGCCGAGCTGCTCGGCTTCGGCGGCTACTTCTCCTTCACGAAGGAGCACCCCGGCCTCTACAAGATCATCCGCCAGGCGGCGTTCGTCTCGCCCAACCTCTTCCGCCTCCACTACGACCGCGTCTCCGAGCCGTACGTCCGGGCGCTGCGCGAGGCCGTCGACCGCGGCGACGTCGGCGAGATCGACCCCGAGGTGACCGCGTGGGCGCTGATGTCGATCGGCGAGATGGTCGGCATGCGCTGGATCGTCGGCGGCGAGGGCGAGGTCCCCGAGCGGGTGGAGAAGGAGCTGGCCAGGATCATCCGCTCGGTGCTGGAACCGCCGAGATGACCAGCGTCTCGCTCGCGGCGACCGCGAGCTACCTCCCCGACCGCTGGATGACGGCCGCCGAGGTGGCGGAGCGGAGCGGCATCCCCGAGCAGGTGATCGTGGAGAAGTTCGGCCTGCGCGGCAAGCACATCGCGGCCGAGGACGAGCACGTCAGCGATCTCTCGGTGAGCGCGGCGCAGGCGCTGCTCGAGGAGTCCGGCGTCGACCCCGGCGAGCTCGACGTGGTCATGTACTACGGCTCGATGTGGAAGGACTGGGCCGTCTGGCAGGCGGCGCCGTGGATCGCGCACCGCATCGGCGCGTCGCGCGCGTACGCGGTGGAGTACGAC
>DASZYW010000278.1:0-6076 GCA_035545195.1 Gaiellaceae bacterium | reverse complement strand
CCCGAGGCGCGCGTCGTGCGGTACCACGCGACCGGGCCGGTCTGCCTCGCCGACCACTGCTTCGCGAGGGTCGTCTTGCCGTAGCCCGCAGGTGCGGCGAAGACGACGACGCGCGCATCCGCGTCCTCGATCAGCTTGATCAGCCTCGGGCGCTCGATGATGTGGTCGAGCGCGGGTGATACGAACGTCGCTGTCGAACTCTCGGACACTCCCCCTCCGTCCGCCTCCGGACCGGCCGAGCCTACCTCGCTCGTTGCCCTATGTCACTACCGTCACGAGGGGCTCCCGCGCCCGGGGCCAAAGCGCCGGACGCGGGTTCTGCCGTCAGCCCCCGACGCCGGCCGTGGCCGGCGCGAGCTCGCTGGAGAGCGGGTCCTCGCCAGTGAGCATCCTGAATGCGGCCGGGATCTGGGTCCGACGCGGCACGCCGAGCTTGAGGCGGAGCGCATCGCAGTGCGCCTTCGCCGTCCTCGGCGAGATGCCGAGCCTGTTGCCGATCACGTCGTTCGACAGGCCGTGGGCCAACAGCTCGACGACCTGCCGCTGACGCTCCGTGATCTCGGGCCGGATCGCTGTGCTCGCTTCCATGGCGCGGGAAGCTATGAAACCGCTCTGCTACCGGCTATCGGTCGATGGGAGTATTCGTCCCTAAGGGACTACTCGCCGGTCGCGGAGCGCTCAGCGACGAGGAAGTCGAAGACCGCTCGCAACCCGTTGACGGCCGCTCCGACGTCGCCGGGCGAGAGCTCCTCCGAGCCGGCCTCGGCGGCCCCCGCGATCTCGTGCGCGGCCAGGTACTCGGCGACCACCTCCCGCTCGTCGCCCTCGCGGACGACCGGGTCGGTCAGGTCGTAGCCGGTCTCCTCGAGCATCCGGGCGACGAGGCCGTCCAGCTCGGGCAGCGCCTCGGCGGGGCTCGCGGCGAGCTCCTCCTCGAGGGCGCTCAGCTCGCTCTCCCAGTCGTGGCGGTCGAGTCCCGGCTCCTGCATGGGGTGTTCCTGCGCGCGGCGGCCGTCTGCGAAACGCGGGATACTCCGCGTCGTGAAAGTGCTCGTGGTCGGCTCGGGAGGACGCGAGCACGCGCTCGCGTGGGCGCTCTCCCGCAGCCCGTCGCTGACCGAGCTGCACGCGGCTCCCGGCAACCCGGGGATCGCGGCGCTCGCGAGCTGCCACCCCGTGCGCGCCGACGACCCGGCCGCGCTCGTCTCGCTCGCGCTCGAGCTGCGCGTCGACCTCGTCGTCGTCGGGCCGGAGGCGCCGCTCGTCGCCGGCGTCGCGGACGAGCTGCGCCGGCGCGGCGTCCTCGTCTTCGGGCCGTCCGCCGAGGCGGCGCGGATCGAGGGGTCGAAGGCGTTCGCCAAGGACGTGATGGACGCGGCCGGAGTGCCGACCGCGGCGACGCTCGCCGTCGCGCGGCCGCCCTGCGTCGTCAAGGCGGACGGGCTCGCCGCCGGCAAGGGCGTCTGGGTCTGCCGGACGCAGGAGGAGCTCGACGCCGGGCTGCGCGCCGCCGAGGCGTTCGGCCAGCCGTTCCATGTCGAGGAGCTGCTCGAGGGGCCGGAACTCTCCGTGTTCGCGGTCGCCGCGGGCGAGGACGCCGTCGCCCTCCCTCCCGCCCGCGACTACAAGCGGATCGGCGACGGCGACACCGGCCCGAACACCGGCGGGATGGGCGCCGTCTCGCCGCTCCCCGACCTCCGCGACGACGAGGCGGACGAGATCGTGGAGACGATCCACCGCCCCGTCCTCCGCGAGCTCGCCCGCCGCGGCTGCCCGTTCCAGGGACTCCTCTACGGCGGCCTGATGCGCACCGCCGACGGGCTGCGCGTGATCGAGTTCAACTGCCGCTTCGGCGACCCCGAGACCCAGTCGCTCCTGCCTCGGCTCGACGGCGACCTGCTGCCGCTCCTCGCCGGCGACCTCTCCGCGGCGCCGGCGATCTCGACCCGTGCGGCGGTCACGATCGTCATCGCCGGAGGCGACTACCCGGAGCGCGGCGACAGCGGGACGGCGATCGACGGCGTCGAGGCGGCCGAGGCGACCGGCGCGCTCGTCTTCCACGCCGGCACCGCGCTGCGCGACGGCGCCCTCGTCACGAACGGCGGCCGCATCCTGAACGTCGTCGGCGTCGGCGACACGACCGACGCGGCGCGAACCGCCGCGTACGAGGCCGCCGCCTGCATAGATTTCGCCGGCATGCGCTACCGGAGGGACATCGCTGATGGATGAGACGAAGGTGGGAATCCTCGTGGGCTCGGAGTCGGACCGCGAGCGGATGGCCGGCTGCACCGCGGCGCTCGACGAGGCCGGGGTCGGCTACGAGTTCGAGGTGCGCTCGGCGCACCGCACGCCCGACTCGGTCGCCGAGTACGCGCGCACCGCCCGCGAGCGCGGGATCCGCGTCCTCATCTGCGGCGCAGGGCTCTCGGCCGCGCTCCCGGGCGCGGTCGCCGCGCACACCGACCTGCCGGTGATCGGCGTCCCGCTCCGCTCCAGCCTCAGCGTCCTCGACGGGCTCGACGCGCTGCTCGCGATCGCGCAGATGCCGCCCGGAGTGCCGGTCGCGGCGGTCGGCGTGGACAGCGCGAAGAACGCCGCCGCGCTCGCGATCCGGATCCTCGGCGCCTAGAAGTCCGAGCGGATGTTCGTGACCATCCGCGGCACGGCCGGCGCGGCCGGGCCGACGCTCGCGCGGAGGTAGCTCGAGAGCACCCGGTGCGCGACGGGGCCGCGGAGGCTGCAGTGGCACGTGCTCGTGCCCTGCGTCATCACGCCGGCGAAGCGGACGCGCCTGTGGAGGCGGCGGTGCACGAACGCGGCGAGCTCCGCCCACTCGCGGGCCATCGCGCGGTTGTAGATCTCCGGGATGGCGCGGCTGTAGCGCATCCCGCCGGAGACGTAGAAGGCCTGCGTCGCCGTCCAGTAGGCGCCGATCCCGCCGTCCAGCGAGCCGTAGTTGTAGAGCGGTTTGCCGATGCCCGTGTGCCGGTAGCCGCGGAAGAAGTCGCGCGTCTGGTGGAAGCGCGGGTCCCACGCGGGCTCGGCGTCGTCGGCGGCCGCCGACCAGACGTGCTCGTCGAGGTTCAGGTGGTAGAGCCAGTGCGCGAGCGTGCTCACCTCGCGCGCCCACTTCCGGCCCGCGGCGAACGCGCTCGGGACGCCTGGGTGGTAGTTGCTCGTGCCGCGCGCGAGCGAGATGCGCGCGTGCGAGCCCTTCGCCAGGCAGTGGTTGTAGCCGGCGGCGTAGGCGAGCATCGCCAGCGTGATCGAGCGGTTCCCGGCGAAGCGACCGGAGAAGAGGATCGTCCCGTAGGTGCGCCCGTTGGACGCGAGCTTGCCGAAGTCGAGGATGACGACGCCGTTCAGGTTCCGCCTGCCCGCGGTGCAGCCCTGGTTGCGCAGCGTCACGCGCCGCACCGTCCGCTCGTAGAGGGAGACCGAGCTGCCCGGCCGCACCACCGGCTTCGGGTTCGCGATCTTCCTCGCCGCCGGCTTGCTGACGACGAACGCCTGGAAGGGCAGGAACGGCCGCGACGAGAAGGCGTCGAGACCCGGGCTGGCGTGCGCCGCGCCCGTCGTCGCGGCGGCGAGCGCAGCCGCGACAGCCAGAGAGATTAGGTACTTGTAAATAGTCTTTCTACAACTTTCGACCCGGAAACGTGCAGGAGAGTAGCGTCGGCCTTCGCGGGTCGCAGTCACTCGGACGAGGGACATTTCGGAGCTGCCGGGCCGCGCCGACGCGCCGTCTAGACTGCGGCTAGTGATCGCCCGCTACTCCCGTCCGGCCATGACCAGCGTCTGGTCGGACGAGGGCAAGCTCGCGTCCTGGCTGGAGGTCGAGCTGGCGGCGACCGCGGCGTGGGCCGAGCTCGGAGTGGTGCCGCGCGACGCTGCGGACGCGCTCCGCGCGAACGCCGTCGCGCCCACGCCGGAGCGCGTCGCCGAGATCGAGGCCGTCCTCCACCACGACACCGCCGCGTTCGTCGACGCGGTCGCGGAGCGGCTCGGCGAGGAGGGACGCTGGTTCCACTACGGGCTCACGTCCTCCGACGTCGTCGACACCGCCCTCTCGCTGCAGATCCGCGAGGCCGGGAAGCTGATCCTCGCCGGGATCGACCGCGCCTTCGCCGCCGTCGTCGCGCGCGCCGACGAGCACCGCGAGACGATCCAGATGGGCCGCACGCACGGCGTCCACGCCGAGCCGACCACGTTCGGGCTCAAGCTCGCCGGCTGGGCCTTCGAGCTGGAGCGCGGCCGCGAGCGCGTCGCGCGGGCGCTCGAGGGAATGCGGGTCGGCAAGCTCTCCGGCGCCGTCGGCACCTACGCGGCGACCGATCCCGAGCTGGAGCGGATCGCGTGCGAGCGGCTCGGGCTCGAGCCGGCGCCGACCTCGACGCAGATCCTCCAGCGCGACCGGCACGCCGAGCTGCTCGCCGCGCTCGCCGTCGTCGCCTCCTCGCTGGACTCGTTCGCGCTCGAGATCCGCCACCTCGCGCGCACCGAGGTCGCCGAGGCGCAGGAGCCGTTCGGGAAGGGCCAGAAGGGCTCCTCGGCGATGCCGCACAAGCGGAACCCGGTCGTCGCGGAGAGGATCTGCGGGCTCGCGCGCGTCGTCCGCTCGCACGCGCTCGTCGGCCTCGAGAACGTCGCGCTCTGGCACGAGCGCGACATCTCGCACTCCTCGGCCGAGCGCGTCGTGATCCCGGACGCGTTCCTCGCGCTCGACTACATGCTCGACCGCTTCGCCTGGCTCGTCGAAGGGCTGGTCGTGCGCGAGGAGCGGATGCGCCGGAACCTCGAGGCGTCGCACTATCTGTTCTTCTCGCAGCGCGTCCTGCTCGCGCTCGTCGAGGCCGGGCTCGCGCGCGACGACGCGTACCGGCTCGTGCAGCGCAACTCGATGCGCGCGTGGGACGAGGAGCTCGACTTCCGCGACCTCTGTCGCGCCGACGAGGAGATCGCCTCGCGCGTCGATCTCGACGCCGTCTTCGACCTCGGCGCCTACACGCGTCACGTCCCCGTCGTCTTCGCCCGCCTGCACGCACTCGCCCAGAGAGAGGAGCCAGTCCATGCCTGAGCAGCACGTGATGTCAGGAAAGGTCCGCGAGCTCTACGCGCTCGACGACGACCGCCTGCTGTTGGTCGCGTCCGACCGGATCTCGACGTTCGACGTCGTCCTGCCGACCGAGATCCCGGACAAGGGCCGCGTGCTCACCGGCCTCTCCGGCTACTGGTTCACGCTCCTGCGCGAGATCGTCCCGAACCACATGCTCGCGATCCGCGACGACGGGCGGTCGATGGAGTGCCGCAAGCTGGAGATGCTCCCGATCGAGTGCGTCGTGCGCGGCTACATCACCGGCTCGGGCTGGAAGGACTACAAGGCGAGCGGCGAGGTCTGCGGGCACCGGCTCCCGGAGGGCCTCGTCGAGTCGCAGCAGCTGCCGGAGCCGATCTTCACGCCGGCGACGAAGGCGCACACCGGCCACGACGAGAACATCACCCGCGAGCAGGCCGCGGAGCTGGTCGGGCAGGAGCTGTTCCGCGAGGTCGAGCGTGTCTCGATCGCGCTCTACTCCGCCGCCGCCGAGCACGCGCTGAGGGCCGGGATCATCATCGCGGACACGAAGTTCGAGCTCGGCCTCGACTCCGACGGCGAGCTCGTGCTCGGGGACGAGGCGCTCACGCCGGACTCTTCGCGCTTCTGGCCCGGGGACACCTACGAGGCCGGGCGCGGCCAGGACTCGTTCGACAAGCAGTACGTGCGCGACTTCTGCGAGTCGACCGGCTGGGACAAGACGTACCCCGGGCCGGAGATCCCGGACGACGTCGTGCAGGCGACGCGCGCCAAGTACGTCGAGGCGTTCGAGCGGCTGACGACGATCCCGTTCCAGTCCTACCTCGACGACCCCGCGGTGGTGCTCGGGTGAGAGCCACCGTGCTGGTGCGGCCGAAGGCGGGGATCCTCGACCCGCAGGGCGAGGCGGTCGAGTCGGCGCTCGAGCATCTCGGCTTCGCCGTCTCGGGCGCGCGGGTCGGGAAGGTGATCGACCTCGAGGTGCAGGCGTCCGACCCGGCC
>DASZYW010000277.1:0-6931 GCA_035545195.1 Gaiellaceae bacterium | reverse complement strand
AGCTCCATCGGCTCGACCGAACCGTCGGCGACGAAGGCGGAGCCGAGCCCGGTGCCGAGTCCGAGGAACAGCATGCGCCCGGAGCCGCCGTAGCTCCCGAGCGCCTGCATGGCGGCGTCGTTGATCACCTTCGTCGGCCTGCCGAACGCCGCCCCGAAGTCGAAGCCGGCCCAGCCGCCGCCGAGATTGACCGGCTCGATCGCGACTCGGCCGCCGACGACCGGCGCCGGAACGCCGACCGAGACGGCGCCGAACTCCCAGCCCGACGCCTCCTCGAGCACGCGGACGACCATCCGCTCCGCAGTGAGCGCGTCGCCGGAGTCGAAACGCCGCCGCGCGCTCTCACCTTCGAGCAGGAACTTGACGTGCTGGCCGCCGACGTCGACGGCAAGGACGCGCCTCATACAGCGACCCGGTTCCCGTAGCCCTTCGAAAAGACGCCCAGAAATGCCTAGTCCCTACGAACCCGAGGGCCCGCAGGGACTTGGCAAACGGCAATCTCGCAGATCGCCCGGCCCCTGTCAAGCGGGATCCGTCTACGCGATCACGCGGTACACCTGGAAGACCTCGGCGTACTCGCGGTTCACGTTGATGCCGTGCGTCCGGGCGAGGTTGCGGACGTACTCGGCGTTCGCGTAGCGGCGGTGCTGCTGCGACGCGTACTTCTCCAGCGCGGCGACCTTGCGCTCGAGGTGGCGCTCCTCCAGGGGCATGTACCACTGGTAGGAGAAGTCAAAGTTATTCCAGGGGATCTCGTAGCCGAGGATCGTCGTGCGCTTGAACGCGCGCAGGCCCTCGTCGGCGATCGTGCGGTGGTCCTGGTGGATGTCGTGCAGGCTCGGCTGGAAGACGACGTCGGGCGGCCACTCCTCCCAGAGCGCGACGAGCAGCTCGAGGATGTCCTGCCGGCGCTCGGGGAAGGTGCGGACGTCGAAGTCGTGGACGGTCAGCTGCTCGGGCGGGATCCCGAGCTCGCCGGTCGCCTCGCGCACCTCGCGGGCGAGCGTGTCCGGCGGGAAGCCCTCCGGGAGCGAGCGCGTCGCGATCGAGAACGCGACGTAGCGCACCTCGCAGCCGTCCTCGACGAGGCGCGCCATCGTGCCGCCGCAGCCGAACTCCCCGTCGTCGGTGTGCGGCGCCAGGACCAGGGCTCTCTTCCACGCGATCACGCCGGCACCGGCTCCTTGTTCTCCACCACCGGCACCGGCTCCTGCGCGCGGTGCGGCCGCGGCGCCGCCAGTGCGACGAGCGCGATCAGCGCCCACGTCGCCGGATCCTCGAAGAAGTCGGCGTAGAACAGCGAGTGGACGAAGATCGCCGCGAGCAGCAACCCCGCCGTCAGCGAGACCCGTCCCGCGAAGGTGCGGTCGATGCGCCGGAAGGCGTCGATCCCGAGCGCGACCAGCAGCCAGAGGAAGAGGAGCACACCGACGGCGCCTCCCTCGGCGGCGATCGTCACCGGCGTGTCGTGCGACGCGGCGACCTTCGGATCCTTGCCGCGCAGGTGCCGCCGCTTCGCGTACGCGTGCTTGAAGCCGCCGACGCCGACGCCGATCGCCGGGTGCGCCTCCGCGATCCTGATCCCGTTCGCGACCAGGCTCGCGCGCCCACTCGTCGCGCTATTCAGTCCGTGCGTCGTGTGATGGACGAGCGCGTGGCGGATCTTCGGCTCCGACACCGCGATCGCGGCCAGCACGGCCACCGCGGCGAGCACGGCGATCGCCGCCTTCCAGCGCCACGCGACCGCGGCGACGCCGATCACGCCGACGAGCAGCGCCGCGAAGCTCGACTGCGAGAACGAGATCAGCAGACCGAGCCAGAGCACGACGAGCAGCCCGAACCCGGCCACCGCGGCGCGCCGCGTCCGCCCGAACACGACGACCACCAGCGTCGCGACGAGCGCGAGCACGAGGAAGCGCCCGTACACCGACGGATCCCAGAAGATCGAGTTGACCCGGAAGAAGACGGCGTACGCGTTCGCCGTGATCACCTTCGGGTTCTGGAACACGTCGCGGGTGCGGTACTGGTAGAAGCCGACCGCCGCGAAGACGAGCGCCATCGCCACGAGCTCGCCGTAGAGGAGCCGCAGGCGCACCCGGCTGAGCGGCATCCGCGCCATCGAGAGCGCGAGGATGCTCAGCGGCACGTAGAACGCGAGCACCTCGATCGCTCCCTCGTGGACGTCGCCCGTCCACGCGAGCGACATCCCCGTCCAGGCGACGAACCACGCGAGCGGCTTCGACGCGCGGCCCAGCTCGCGGGCGCGTGAGTCGCCGGCCACGAGCTCGACCGCGAGCAGCGCCGCCGCGCCCAGCGCGACGAGGTAGAGCGGGACGAGCAGCTGGTGCGAGAAGAGCCCGACCCGCACCGGCAGGAGCGTGAGCGTCGCGAACGCGACGAGCCAGCGCTCGCGCCAGAGCAGGAACGCCACGACCGGCGTCAGCACGAGCGCGCCGCCGGCCACCTCGGCCAGCTCGGCCGCCTTCGGCGGCGCGACGGAGACGAGCAGGAGCACGGTCCCGAGCGCGGCGAAGCCGAGGCCGGCGATCCGGTTCTCGCGCCGCCGCCCGGCGAGCAGCACCGCCAGCCCGATGCAGGCGACCGGGCCGCCGATCCGGGCGAGGTCGCTCACCGTGCGGCCGTCACGACGACTGAGGCCCGGGCGCCGTAGCGGCGCTCGCCGACGGCGATCCGGTAGTGGCCCGGCTTGGTCGGCGCGTGGAGCGCCAGCGTCGGGCCCGACGAGACGCCCTTCCGGCCGGCGAACTTCCACCACCACTTCTTCGCGTCGGTGTCGACGGCGACGGTGAAGCGCTGCCCGGGGTGCTCCGAGAGCGTCGTCGGCGAGAGCGAGATGTAGCGCACGGTCACGACGACCGGCTGCCGCTCGTACGACGGCGTCACGTTCCCGGCGCGGTCGACCGACCCGAGCCAGAGCACGTAGTTCCCGGCCGGGAGCGGCTGGTGGTTCGCGTCGCGTCCGAGCCAGTCCACGCTCCCGCTCGCGAGGAAGCTTCGGCTCCGGATCACGATGTCGGAGCCGAGATAGACGAGCAGGTGGGCCTGCGAGTCGAGCCGGTAGTGGATCTTGATCGAGTCGCCGACGCCGTCGCCGTCCGGCGAGACGATGCCGCGGCTCACCTGGACGGACTCGACGTGGGCGGCGTGCGTGTCGAGCGAGATCCGGTCCGGGAAGAGGATCGTCCGGCGCTGCCGCGCCAGATGGATCTCCGGGCGGTAGACGCCGTCAGGCAGGAGGTCGCCGATGTCGTCCTTGCCGTCCCAGACCCAGCGCGCCGGGCCCTGCGGCAGCACGACCCCGCCGGCGAGCGTCCGCACGACCTGATCGTTCGAGTCGAGGATCCAGAGCGTGACGCGGTCGCCGTGCCGCAGCCGCAGCCGGATGTGCGCCTTCCCCCGCGCGCACCCGCACGTGGGCGAGAGCCGCTTCGACACGACGGCGTCGAAGACCGGGCTGCGCACGAGCTTCAGCCGCTCGGTGATCGCGAATGCCGCGGCCGTCGCGATGAGCAGCCCGAGCAGCGCCGCTGTCGAGAGGACCCGCTGCAAAGCGCGGTAAGTCTACGCTGGGCTCAGCACCCGGTTCCGGGTGACGAACCCGGCGTACGCGGTCGCGAGCACGAAGGCGCCGGCGGGCACGAGCCAGAAGTTGCCGAACGGGACGGCGAGCTTCGCGCCGGAGGCGAAGAGGACGGCCGCGAGCAGCAGCCTCAGCGGCCGGTCGCCGATCTTCACCGTCCACTGGCTGCCCGCGAGGACGCCGGGGATCGAGCCGATGAGCAGCCAGGCGACCGCGTGCATGTCGACGTTGCCGGCCGCGATGTGCCCGATCCCGGCGACCCACAGCAGCCCGGCCGCGTGGAGGATGTCGGTGCCGACGACCTTGTGCGCGCGCAGCGGGAAGACGATCAGCAGCGTCAGCCCGAAGAAGACGCCGCTGCCGACGGAGGTGAGCCCGACGATGAAGCCGCCGAGCAGGCCGATCACGATCGCGGCGAGCTTGTCCCGCGACCGCATCCGGAAGACGCCGTCGCCGAAGTCGCGCCGGCGCATCAGCGACTTGAGCAGCATTCCCGCTCCGCCGATCAGCAGCGCGACCCCGAGCACGTAGCCCTCGACGGAGGTGGCGCTGTCCCCGAACCGGTGCTTGAAGTACGTCGCCAGCGCGACGCCGCCGAGCGAGGCGGGCGCGCTGCCGAGCAGCATCCAGCCGGAGAGCTGCGCCTGCGTCGTGCCGAGGCGGTGGTGACGCAGCCCGCCGACCGTCTTGAAGATCGCGCCGTGGAAGATGTCGGTGCCGACCGCGATCGTCGGGTCGAAGCCGAAGACGAAGATCAGGATCGGCGTCATCAGCGAGCCCCCGCCCATGCCGGTCATCCCGACGAGGATCCCGATCGCGCCGCCCGCGATGATGTACTGCCAGGTCACAGGAGCATGCGTTCGCGAAGAAGCTCGACGACCCTCTCCGCGGCGGCCTCCACGTCGAGCTCGGCCATCGGCAGGTGCAGCTCGGGCTCCTCGGGCGGCTCGTAGACGGAGCCGATCCCGGTCAGGTTCTCGAGCTCGCCTGACTGCGCTTTCGCATACAGGCCCTTGGAGTCCCGCTCGGCGGCCCGCTCGGAGGAGAGGTCGACGAACACCTCGAGGTACTCGCCCTCGGCGAACAGCCGCCGCGTCGTCTCGCGGTCGGCCCGGAACGGGGAGACGAGCGCCGCGATCACGATCAGGCCCGCGTCGGCGAGCAGCCGGGCGACCTCGCCCGCGCGACGGTTGTTCTCCGCGCGGTCGGCGTCGCTGAAGCCGAGGTCCTTCGAGAGACCGAGCCGGAGGTTGGTGCCGTCGAGGACGGTGGTGTGCTTGCCGAGCGCGTGCAGCTTCCGCTCGACGAGGTCGGCGATCGACGACTTGCCCGCGCCGGGGAGGCCGGTCAGCCAGACGACGAACGGCTGCTGGCCGAGCGCCGCGGCGCGCGCCGCGCGGTCGAGCTCGTGCGCCTGCTCCTGCACGTTGGCGGAGCGGCGCAGCGCGAAGCGGAGCAGCCCGGCGCCGACGGTGTTGTTGGTGATCCGGTCGATCAGGATGAAGCCGCCGGTGTCGCGGTTCTCGACGTACGGGTCGAAGGCGATCTGCTCGCCCAGCTCGAGCTCGACGACGCCGATCTCGTTCAGCTCCAGCTGGTCGGCCGCGATCCGTTCCAGCGTGTCGACGTCGAGCCGGTGCTTGACCGGCGCGACCGTCGCGGGGACGGTCTTCGTCCCGACGCGCATCAGGTAGGTGCGCCCGCGCAGCAGCGGCTCCTCGGCCATCCAGACGACGGTCGCCTCGAACTGCCGTCCGATCTGCGCCGGCTGCTCGGCGCTCGCGATCACGTCGCCGCGCGAGACGTCGATCTCGTCGGCGAGCGTCAGCGTCACCGCCTGGCCGGCGACCGCGCGCTCGAGGTCGCCGTCGAAGGCGACGATCTCCTTGACCGTGCTCTCCTGACCGCGGGGCAGGACGACGATGCGCTCGCCCGGCGCCACCGAGCCGCCGGCGACCGTGCCGGCGAAGCCGCGGAAGTCGGAGCTGGGCCGGTTCACCCACTGCACCGGCAGCCGGAACGGGGCGTCCTGCATCCGCTCCTGGTCGACCTCGACGTCCTCGAGGTAGCGCATCAGCGTCGGGCCGCCGTACCACGGCATCTCGGCGGACTGCTCGGTCACGTTGTCGCCGCGCAGCGCCGACATCGGGATCGCGGTGATCTCCTCGAGCCCGAGCGCGGTCCCGAACTCGCGGTACTCGCGCTCGATCTCGGCGAAGCGCTGCTCCGAGAACTCGACGAGGTCCATCTTGTTGACCGCGACCGCGACGTGGCGGATGCCGAGCAGCCACACGAGGTAGCTGTGGCGCCTCGTCTGCGTGAGCACGCCCTTGCGCGCGTCGACGAGGATCACGGCGCAGTCGGCGGTCGACGCGCCGGTGACCATGTTGCGCGTGTACTGCTCGTGGCCGGGCGTGTCGGCGACGATGTACTTGCGCCGGTCGGTCGAGAAGAAGCGGTAGGCGACGTCGATCGTGATCCCCTGCTCGCGCTCGGCCGCGAGGCCGTCGAGGAGGAGCGCGAAGTCGAGATCCTCGCCCTGCGTGCCGACGCGCTTCGAGTCGGCCTCGAGCGCGGCCAGCTGGTCCTCGAACAGCAGCTGCGACTCCCAGAGCAGGCGCCCGATCAGCGTCGACTTGCCGTCGTCGACCGAGCCGCAGGTGATGAAGCGGAGCAGCGACTTGTGGTGGTGCTGGTCGAGGTAGGCGAGGATGTCCTCGCTGATCAGGTCGGTCTGCGCCATCAGAAGTAGCCCTCGACCTTCTTCTTCTCCATCGAGGCGGCGGCGTCGAAGTCGATCAGGCGGCCCTGCCGCTCGGAGGTCTTCGCGAGCAGCATCTCCTGGATGATCTTCGGCAGCGTGTCGGCCTCGGACTCGATCGCGCCCGAGAGCGGGTAGCAGCCGAGCGTGCGGAAGCGGACCTTCTTCAGCTCCGGCTGCTCGCCGGGCTCGAGCCGCATCCGCTCGTCGTCGACCATGATCCACGTCCCGTCGCGCCAGACGACGGGCCGCTCGGCCGCGAAGTAGAGCGGGACGATCGGGATCTGCTCGAGGTAGATGTAGAGCCAGACGTCGAGCTCGGTCCAGTTGGAGAGCGGGAAGACGCGCATCGACTCGCCGCGGCGGTGGCGCGCGTTGTAGAGCCGCCAGAGCTCCGGCCGCTGGTTCTTCGGGTCCCAGCGGTGCTGCGCGGAGCGGAAGGAGAAGATCCGCTCCTTCGCGCGCGACTTCTCCTCGTCGCGCCGCGCGCCGCCGAAGGCCGCGTCGAAGCCGTACTTGTCGAGCGCCTGCTTCAGCCCCTCCGTCTTCATCACGTCGGTGTGGACGGC
>DASZYW010000276.1:0-7590 GCA_035545195.1 Gaiellaceae bacterium | reverse complement strand
GTGCGCACCGGCTCCGCCGACGCCTGCGCCATCTGCGCGACCACGACCGCCGAGTCGATCCCGCCGGAGAGGAGCGCGCCCAGCGGGACGTCGGCGACGAGCCGCCTGCGCACCGCCTCGCCCACGGTCTCGCGCACGCGCTCGAGCCAGTCCTCGTCGCGGAGATCTGCGTCCTCGACTCGCGGCTCCCACCACCGCTCGACCCGCACCGACTCGCCCTCGGCGACGAGCAGGTGGCCGGGCAGGAGCCGCTGGATCCCGAGCAGGCCCGTGCGCTCGCCGGGGACGTAGCCGAGCGCGAGGTAGGCGTCGAGCGCGGCGAGGTCGGGCTCGCGGCGCACGCCCGGCAGTGCGAGCAGCGCCTTCAGCTCGGAGGCGAAGGCGAGCGTCCCGTCCTCGAGCCGCGTCCAGACGAGCGGCTTCTTGCCCAGCCGGTCCCGCGCGAGCACGAGCCGCGCGCGGGGCTCGTCCCAGAGCGCGAGCGCGAACATCCCCTCCAGCCGCTCGACGAACGCCGGCCCGTGCTCCTCGTAGAGGTGCGGCAGGACCGGCGTGTCGCCCTTGCCGCGGACGTCGTGGCCGGCGAGCCCCGCGCGCAGCTCGGGGAAGTTGTAGAGCTCGCCGTTGAAGACCGCGGTGACGTCGCCGGTCTCGTTCGCGACCGGCTGGAAGCCCTGCTCCGGGTCGACGACGCAGAGGCGCTGGTGGCCGAGCACACAGGCGCCGAGCGCGTCGGTCGAGCCCTGGTCCGGCCCGCGGTGGCGGATCCGCGCCCGCATCGCGTCGACGTGCTCGGGGAGCGGAGGCGCGCCGGACGGCGAGAGGAGCCCGCAGATCCCGCACATGCGCTACTGCCCGGGCTTGGTCGCGCGGAAGACCTGCACGTTGGCGAGAAGCCGCGGGTGCAGCGGCGTGAGGCGGCCGACCTCCCAGCGCACCTGCACGTCCTCGAAGTCGCGCAGCAGCGCGCGCAGCTTCGCCGGGGAGAAGAGCTGCAGGTGCGTCGGGTCGTGCTCCGGCGGCAGGCCGCGCAGGAAGCGGAGCCGGTTCTTGAGCCGGAACGCGTTCGGCACCGAGCCGACGAAGCGCCCGCCCGGGCGCAGCACCCGGCGGACGTTCGCGACCGCCGCCGCCGGGTCGGCGAGATGCTCTAGCACCTCTCCCATCACGACGACGTCGAACGAGCCGTCCTCGAACGGGAGCGCGTCCTCGGCGTCGGCCCAGTGCGTCTCGATCCCGAGCCGCTCGCGCGCCCGCTCCAGCGCGTCGCTGTCGACGTCGACCCCGGTCACCGCGTTCCCGGGCGCGTAGTACTGCGTCAGCGCCCCCGTGCGGCAGCCGAGATCGAGCACCTGCAGGCCCGGTCCGCCGACGAGCGACGCGATCAGCTCGCCGCGCTCGTCGCCGCCGAAGACGAACTCCTGCTTCGCGCCGCGGTGGTGCTCGCGGTAGCGGGCGTCGAGCCGGTCGAGGCGGTTCACGGGCCTACAATGCCTGTTCCGTGGCCACAAAGCCCCTCCTGGCTCCCTCGGAGCCCTCCGAGTCGCCGCAGGCCCGCACCGTCCCCACGAGCTCGGAGCTGCTCAACCTCGGCCGGCGGCTCGTCAGCGTCGTCGCCCTGCTGGCGATCGACCTCGGCGGGCTCGCCGCGGCGCTCTACCTGGCGCTCGTCCTGCGCGAGCTCTACTACGGGAACCGGCCGATCCTCTGGGGGATCGTCTGGGACGCGGAGGCGAAGTGGCTGCCGTTCCTGACGCTGATCACGGCGCTCGTGTTCTGGCGGGCCGGGCTCTACGCGCCGCGCGAGCGGCGGGCGGGCGCAGGCCGGATCGTCTCCTCGCTCCTGCTCGTCACGCTGCTCACGCTCGCTTTCGTGATCGGCGGCGGCTACCAGCACACGACCTTCGGCCTCTACGCGACCGCGTTCGTGCTCGCCGCGATCCTCATCTCGTCGCTGCGGGCGAGCTACGAGCTGATCAGCGCCGAGGTCTGGCGCGTCGCGGGCGTCCGCCGCAGGGCGCTGCTCGTCGGCGACGAGGAGCGGATCGCCTCGCTGCGCCACCTGCTCGGTCGCAGCCGCGGCGGCATCGACTACGAGTTCGTCGGCACGCTCTCCCCGGCGGAGGTCCGCGACCTCGCCGGCGTGCTCGCTCGGCTTCCGGCCGACGAGCTGATCGTGAGCGGCGCCGACCTGGAGGAGGAGGAGCTGGTGGAGCTCGTCGACGTCGCGCACCGGCACGCGGTCAAGGTGCGGATCGCGCCGACGACGGCGGACGTGCTGACGCAGCGCGCTGAGTACGTGCCCGGCCAGGGCGTGCCGCTGTTCGAGCTGCGGCCGCCGGTCGTGGTCGGCCTCGACTGGTCGCTCAAGCGCTCGTTCGACCTGCTCGTCAGCGCCGTCGGAGCGATCCTCCTGACCCCGCTCTGGCTGCTCGTCGGGCTCGCGGTCAAGCTCGACTCGCCCGGGCCCGTCTTCTACCGCGACCGCCGGGTCGGGCTCGGCGAGCGGGAGTTCGGGATGTTCAAGTTCCGCTCGATGTTCGTCGACGCCGCCGACCGGCAGGCGGGCCTGGAGGCGGACAACGAGGCCTCGGGGCCGCTGTTCAAGATCAAGGACGACCCGCGCGTGACCCGCGTCGGCAGGCTGCTGCGCCGCTACTCGATCGACGAGCTGCCACAGCTCTTCAACGTGCTCCGGGGGGACATGTCGCTCGTCGGCCCGCGGCCGCTGCCGCTGCGCGACTTCGTCCAGCTCGAGGACTGGCACCGCAAGCGCTACCTCGTCCTGCCGGGGATGACCGGTCTCTGGCAGGTCTCGGGCCGGATCGAGCTGACCTTCGACGACCTCGTCCGGCTCGACTTCTACTACCTCGAGAACTGGTCGATCTGGCTCGACGTCTCGATCCTCGCGAAGACGCTGCCCGCCGTGGCGGCGCGCCGCGGCGCCTATTAGTCAGCGGCCGGGCGTCAGCGTCGTCGGCTCGGGGCGCACGTACGGGTGCTGGTTGTAGAGCCGCACGTAGCCGGCGGCCACCAGCGCGTCCACGTAGGAGGACGCGGCCTGCTCGGTCGGGAACGGCGCGACCGCGAGATAGCGCTTGTGCTTGGCGTCCAGCAGGGCGCCGAGGCACGGGTTGGCCGCGTTGGAGACGAGCGCGACCGCGCGGTTGTTCAGGATCGCCACGTCCCCGGTGGTGTCGCCCGACCCGATCACCGCCTGCCAGTCCCCGCGGCAGTCGGAGATCTGCGTCGCCTTCCCGACGTGCGTGAGCCCGGTCAGGATCGCGAGGACGGCGCCGACGAGGACGGCGAGCGAGGCAACTCTTCCGACGGTCCAGGGACGCGACCCGCCCACGGTCCGACTGTAGCCGGAACCTTGGGGATCGGATGCGAGCGGTACCCTCAGCGCGGTGACCGAACTCGGCGAGCTGCGACGGATCGCGATCGTCCCGGCGTGGAACGAAGGAGCGACGGTCGCCGGCGTCGTGGCCGAGCTGCGCGCGTTCGATCCCGGGATGGTCGTCGTCGTCGTCGACGACGGCTCGGAGGACGACACCGCCGCGGTCGCCGCCTCCGCCGGCGCAGTCGTTCTGCGGCTCCCCTTCAACCTCGGCATCGGCGGCGCCGTCCAGACGGGCTTCCGCTACGCGCACGAGCACGGCTACGACGTCGCGGTGCGGATCGACGGCGACGGGCAGCACGACGCGGCGTGGCTCGAGGCGGTGCTCGCGCCCGTGCTGCGCGGCGAGGCGGACGTCGCGGTCGGCTCCCGCTTCCTCGCGGCCGGCGGCTACCGCTCCTCCCGCTCGCGCCGCGCCGGGATCCGGATCCTCGCCCGCGTCGTCTCCCGCCTCGCGGGCCGCCGCGTCACCGACCCGACGTCGGGGTTCCAGGCGCTGAACCGGCGCGGCATCGAGCTCTTCGCCCGCGACTATCCCCACGACTACCCGGAGGTGGAGGCGACCGTGATCGTCGCGCGCAACCGGCTTCGCAGCGTCGAGGTGCCGGTGGCGATGCGGGAGCGCGGCGGTGGCCGCTCGTCGATCACCGCGCTCAGCTCGATCTACTACATGGTCAAAGTGCTGCTCGCGCTGTTCGTCGGGCTCTTCCGCGCCGTCGACCATTTCCACGAGGAGGCAGGCGCATGACTCCGCTGATCGTCTCGATCCTCGGCGCGGTGGCGTCGTTCAGCCTGGTGATCGCCGTCCTCGAGCTGATCCGCCGCCGCCGCCTGCGTGAGCGCTACGCGCTGCTCTGGCTCGCGACCGGTCTCGTCCTGACGGCGCTCTCCGCGTGGCGCGACGGGCTGAACACGATCGCCGGCTGGGTCGGGGTGCGCGGCTATCCGCCGGCGGTGCTCTTCGCGGTCGCGATCCTCTTCATCCTCGCCGTGCTCCTCCACTACGCGACCGCCGTCTCGCGGCTCGGCGACCAGAACATGCTCCTGGCGCAGAGGGTGGCGCTGCTCGAGCAGGAGCTGCGCGCGGCTCAGCCGGATGCGACGACGCGCGAGCTGAGCACGTAGACGTCGCCCAGGGTCGGGTCGTCGAGCCAGTTGGCGGAGACGCCGATCCGGTAGGCCCAGGGGCCGCCCTGCGCGTCGCGGTCGACGAATCGGGTCGAGCGCGTCGCGCCGAGGTCGGCCATTCCGAGGTAGCAGCGCTGCACCGAGGTCGCGGTGTCGCAGCTGTAGTCGGCGGCGGAGGCCGGGCCGCGGAAGACGTGGTAGAAGACCGGCCCGCCGGCGGGATGCTGCGCCTTCCAGGTGAGCACGACGGCGTTGCCGGAGCGCGTCGCGGTGAGGCCGACGTCGACGTCCGTCGGGATCGGGCCGTTCGAGGAGCCGACCGCGACCGCGTGAGGGTTCGGCCCGCGCTCCGGCGCGGCGGCGGCGATCGCCACGAAGGGCACGGCCGCGGTCAGGAGCACCGCCGCGACGAGCGCCTGCGCCGTGCGGCGGCCGAATCTGGAGGGGCGCACCGGCTCCGGGTGCAGGCGGTCCGGCAGGCCGGGCCAGAGCAACGGCAGGGAGGCGACGAGCAACACGAACGCGGGAAAAGCCGGGATCATGATCCGGAGCAGGCTGCCGGTCTGCAGCGTGGCGCTGTCCCAGGTTCCCTTGACGACGACGAAGGTGCCCAGCCAGCCGGCGGCGAGCACCGCCGCGCCCGGCGAGCGGCGGGCGAGCCCGAACAGGCCCGCGACCGGCGCCCACTCGACCAGCCGCCCGACCGCGAAGTAGCGGCGCAGGTTCGCCAGCTCGTCGCCGAGGTGGCCCCAGTCGAGGTTGATCAGCCGGTGGAAGTTGACCGCGAGCGGGAGCGACAGGACCGCCGCCGTGTGCAGGGACGCGTACGGCGCGACCAGCGGGACGTTCCCCGTGCTGCGGAGCTTCCAGAGCGCCGTCGTCGCCAGCGCCGGGAGGAGCCCGGCCGCGAAGAAGAGGGCCGGCCGCGCGCGGCGCGCGTCGAACAGGGCCAGCGCCGGGCCGCCGAGGAAGAGCGCCGCCGACGGCTTCACGCCGATCGCCGCGCCGGCGGCGAGGCCCGATGCGATCGCGTGGACGACGCGCGGCTGCTCGTCGAGGACGATCCGCAGGCAGAAGTAGCCGGACACGAGCGCCGCCACGAGCGCGGGGAAGTCGGAGAGCGCGGTCAGTCCGAGCGCCTGCGGCAGGAACTGCTCCACGTAGCGCTGGTGGTAGCCGGCGTTCACGTACAGGATCCCCACGAACGGCAGCGCGACGAACACGGCGCAGCACCAGTAGCCGAACACCCTGCCGGCGACGCGCTTCCCGATCCCGTACAGCGCGACCAGGGCGACCGGCAGGAGGACGAGGACGTCGATCAGGATCACGGCCGGGAACGCGTCCGACACGTTCGGGCCGGCCACGAGCGCGATCGGCGCGAGCAGGGCCGGCCAGAGGTAGCCGACGCCCGCGTAGCCGAGATGGCCGTGCGCGAGCAGCCAGCCGTCGGTGTAGAACCACAGCTGGTCGCCGCCCTGGTACCACGTCCAGCCCGAGTGCCGGACGGTCAGCGCGAGCCCGAGCACGGCCAGCCAGGCGACGAGGACGATCGCGCCGAGCACCCGCCACTCGCGCGCCCGCTCGAGCCGCCGCAGCAGCTCGCGTCCGCGTCCGGCGAGGAGGGGGAGCGCCTCGGCGCCGGTCAGCGCCCGACCGCCTGCGCCGGCTGCGCCGAGCGGAACCACGCGATCGTGCGCTCCAGCCCTTCCCGCAGCGGCGTCCGCGCGCGGAAGCCGAACAGCTCCTCCGCGCGGCTCACGTCGAGCCGCCGCCGCGGCTGGCCGTTCGGCCGGGTCGTGTCCCAGACGATCTCGCCCGCGAAGCCGCTCAGCTCGGCGACCAGCTCGGCGAGGTCGCGGATCGGGATCTCCTCGCCGGTGCCGAGGTTCACCGGCTCTTGCCCGTTGTAGCGCTGCGCGGCGAGCCAGATCGCCTCGGCGCAGTCCTCGACGTAGAAGAACTCGCGGGTCGGCGTGCCGTCGCCCCAGAGCACGATCCGCTCGGGGCTCTCGTGCATCTTCCGGATCAGCGCCGGGATCACGTGCGACGTCTCGAGGTCGAAGTTGTCGCCGGGGCCGTAGAGGTTCACCGGCAGGAGGTGAATCGCGTTCAGGCCGTACTGCTGGCGGTAGGTCTGCGCGCCGACGAGGACCGACTTCTTCGCGATGCCGTACGGCGCATTCGTCTCCTCCGGGTAGCCGTTCCAGAGGTCGTCCTCGTGGAAGGGGATCGGGGCGAACTTCGGGTACTCGCAGATCGTCCCGAGCGTCACCACCTTGCCGGTGCCGCGCAGGCGCGCCTGCTCGAGCACGTGCGCGCCCATGAGCAGGTTCGCGTACCAGTAGCGGCCGGGATTCGCCTGGTTGGCGCCGATCCCGCCCACCTCGGCGGCGAGATGGATGACGAGCTCCGGCCGCGCGTCGGCGAAGAGGCGCTCGGCGTCGGCGGCGACGGTCAGGTCGTACTCGTGCCTGCGCGCGACGAACGGCTCCACCCCGTCGGCGCGCAGCCGCTCCACGACGTGCGAGCCGAGGAAGCCTCCACCGCCGGTGACCAGGACGCGCACGGCGCAAGCGTACCGGCGCTCTCTGCTTTGATCGGCCGGTGATCTCGGCCCAGAGGAAGGGTGGAGCCCTCCGCAGCGGCCTCCTCACGGGAGGGGCGCAGGTGGTGCTCGCGACCGCCGCCGCGATCGCCGGGGCGCTGCTCGCCCACAAGTTCGGGCGGAACGCGCGCACCGACGGCTTCCTCGCCGCCTACGCCGTCTACACGGTGCTCGTGCTGGCGGCGCAGGCGTTCCGGCTCGTCGTCGTCCCCGACCTGACGCGCGCGGCCGAGGCGGGGACGCTCGGCACCGAGACCGCCGACTACGGCGCGGCGCTGGTCGTCGTCGCGGTGCCGGTCTGCGTGCTCGTGGGCGCGCTCAGGCATCCGCTCGGCGAGCTCGTGACCGGGAGCCTGCCCGCCAGCTCGGCGCACGTCGCCGCCCGCGCGCTCGTGGTGCTCGTCCC
Source organism: Gaiellaceae bacterium (assembly GCA_035545195.1). Lineage (GTDB taxonomy): Bacteria > Actinomycetota > Thermoleophilia > Gaiellales > Gaiellaceae > Palsa-739. Next base: position 51 of record DASZYW010000276.1, on the reverse strand, counting down.
GGCCGCGTTCCTGCAGCTCCTGGCGGCGCTGGCGGCGAGCGCGCTGGCCGC
>DASZYW010000275.1:0-20845 GCA_035545195.1 Gaiellaceae bacterium | reverse complement strand
TAGCGGATGCCGATCATGTCCGCGTTGAGGTCGATCTCGACGCAGCGCGCCTGGCCCTCCTTCGGCAGGAACTCCGCGTACGGGAAGCTCGTGCCGACCATCAGCAGCGTGTCGCAGCCCTCCATCATGTCGTAGCTCGGGATCGTCCCCAGGAGGCCGATCGAGCCGGTGACGTAGGGCAGGTCGTCGGCGACCACGTCCTTGCCGAGCAGCGCCTTCGCGACGCCGGCGCCGACCAGATCGGCGACACGCTCGACCTCGGCGGCCGCGCCGCGCGCGCCCTGGCCGATCAGGATCGCGACCTTCTCGCCCTCGTTGAGGATCTCGGCGGCGTGCTCCACGTCGGCGTCGTTCGGGACGACCCGCGGCCGCCGGTAGCCGACGCTCGAGTAGACGGAGCCGTGCGTGCGGGGCGGCGATTCGACCGCATCCAGCTCGGCGACGTCGTTTGGGACGATGATCGTGCAGACGCCCTTCCGGTCGAGCGCAATCCGGCACGCGCGGTCGACCAGGTGCCGCGCCTGCGCGGGCTCCATGCAGACCTGGACGAACTCCGAGACGTCCTTGAAGAGCACCTGCAGGTCGACCTCCTGCTGGTAGTGGGCGCCAAGCGAGGTGCGCTTCTGCTGGCCGACGATCGCGAGCACCGGGACGTGGTCGAGCTTCGCGTCGTAGAGCCCGTTCAGGAGATGGATCGCACCGGGGCCGCTCGTGGCCATGCAGACGCCGAGCTGGTCCTCGCCGGCGAACTTGCCGTGGCCGCAGGCCATGAAGGCGGCCATCTCCTCGTGGCGAGCCTGGATGAAGTCCGGGTCGCCGTCCGCGCGGTCGAGCGCGCCGAGGAAGGCGTTGATCCCGTCTCCCGGATAGCCGTAGATGCGGTGGACGCCCCACTCGCGGAGGCGCTTCAGGAAGAAGTCGGCGACGAGCTCGGCCACATCAAGCGTGTCACCGTGCCAGGGCGGCCCGAAACTACGAGTGGCTCTGGATGAACTGAAGGACGCGGCGCCACGCGTCCTCGGAGGCGTCCGCGAACTCCGCCTGCTTGCGGTCGAAGAAGGAGTGCGGCGCGCCCTCGTACTCGACCAGCTCGTGCTCGACGCCCGCCTGGCGCAGCGCGCGCTCGAACTCGAGATTCATCTCGTGCGTGATGTTCTGGTCGTCGCCGGCCTGGAGCGCCAGGATCGGGCACTCCATCCGGTCGGCGTAGCTCGGCGGCCCGGGGTCGCCGTTGGCGCGCGGCCCGAGGCTCCCGTAGAAGCCGACCGCGCCGGCGAGCCCATGGCCGCTCGCGGCGGCGATCCAGGAGTTGCGGCCGCCGAAGCAGAACCCGACGGTGAAGATCGAGGTGCAGCCGAGCGCCGTCAGGTGGCGGACGCAGGCGCCGACGTCGGCCTGGACGCCGGCCGCGGTCGTCTCCTGGACGTGCGGCATGTACTCGAAGTCGTCGTCCCGCTTCTCGACGCCGGCGGTGCGGCCGAAGTAGTCGAACGCGATCGCGTCGTAGCCGCGCTCGGCGAAGCGCAGCGCCAGCTCCTCGTAGAAGTGGTAGAGGCCGCGGACGTCGGGGAGGATCACGATCCCGGTCGTCCCGGGGGTGTCGGGCAGCGCGCGGAAGGCGGCGAAGCGGTTCCCGTCGTCGGCCTGCAGGACGAGGTCCTCGTGGGAGACGGCCGCCCCGGAGATGCGCGGGATCGGCGGCTCGGAGTCGGCGTCGAAGCACATGGGGCAGGAGCCTATGCGAGCGTGTGGAATCGAGGCCGGGATGGCCGAGCAGTCGGAGTCGCAGCTCGAGGAGATGAACGCCGCGATCCGCGCGCAGCGCGAGCGGCAGGCGGCGCCGAAGTCGATCATCTCGACCGAGGACGTGCGCCCGCCGGAGCCGGAGCCCGCGGCCGAGCCCGCGCCCGGGCCGCCGAGGCGGGGCCTGCTCGCCCGGCTGCTCGGACGCTAGCCGCCTTTACGTTTCGCTTGCGGACGCCTTAGGGAGGACTCATCGGGGTCTGGTTCTCTGTGTCCGTGAGGCGTCTGCTCGCTCCCGCCGTCGCGGCCCTCGGGCTCGCGTTCGCGTCCCCGGCGCTCGCCGTCAGCCCGAAGGCTCCGACGAGCAAGCCCGTCGCGAATCAGGGGATCGTGAACATCTACACGACGCTCGGCTTCGAGGACGCCTCGGCCGCAGGCACGGGGATGATCGTCTCGCCGGGCGGCCTCGTCTACACGAACAACCACGTGATCCGCGGCGCCACCGTGCTGAGCGCGGTCGACGTGCTCACGCACAAGCGCTACACGGCGACCGTCGTCGGCTACGACGTCTACGACGACGTCGCCGTGCTCAAGCTGGAGCACGCCACCAGGCTGCGCACGATCCCGCTCGGCACCTCGGCGACGCTGAAGGTCGGCGCGAAGGTCTACGCCGTCGGGAACGCCGCCGGCGCGGGCAAGCCGAAGCTCGCCTCCGGGACGATCACCGGGCTGAACCGGCAGATCACCGCCTCGGACGAGAGCGGCGCGACGGAGACTCTGACGAGGATGATCGCCACCGACGCCCCGGTCGAGCCCGGCGACTCGGGCGGCCCGCTCTACAACGCGCTCGGCCGCGTGATCGGGATCACCACGGCCGGCAACGGCAGCTTCACCTTCTCCTCGGGCGGCGACCGCGGCTTCGCGATCCCGATCAACAAGGTGAAGGCGCTCGCGAAGTCGATCCTCACCGCGACGACGTCGTCGACCCGGATCCACGTCGGCGCGACCGCGTTCCTCGGCGTCGGGATCGACCCGAGCGCCGACGTCGGCGGCGCCGCCGTGACGCAGGTGATCTCGGGCCAGTCGGCCGAGGCCGCGGGGCTCCAGCCCGGCGACGTGATCACCTCGCTCGACGGCAGGCAGGTGACCTCGCAGACCGACCTGCAGGCGGCCGTCCTGCAGCTGAAGCCCGGCACCGCGGTGGCGATCGAGTGGCTCGACCAGAACGGCGAACCGCAGACGGGGACGATCACCCCGCAGAGCGGCCCGCCGCAGTAGGACGCAGGACTAGGACAGCACCGTCCGCTCGTCGGACAGCTTGCGGAGGACGTTCTCGACGTAGTCGGGGACGGCCTCCGCGAGCGGCACCTCCCGGCCGGCGCGCTCCGAGAGGTACCAGCGGTGCTCGAGCAGCTCGTGGAAGATCTGCGCCGGCTCGCGCCTGCCGCGGAGCTCGGGCGGGACGGCGGCGATCGCGGGCTCGAACACCTCCGCCAGCCAGCGGCCGACCGCGGCCGTCTCGGAGACGGGCGGCAGCGGGCCCTTCGCGAGCCGGCGCCGGTACGCGTCCAGGTCGGCGAGCAGCCGCCGCGCCTGGTTCTCCTGTACGTCCAGCCCCGTGAGGCTGAGCAGGCGCCGGCGGTGATGTCCGGGCTCCATCAGCTTCGGCTCCAGCCGGAGCCGGTAGCCGCCGCCGTCCTCCACGATCTCGACCTCGCCGGCGTCGAAGCCGAGCTCGCCCAGCCGGCGTAGCCGCTCGTCGAGCCCCTCCTCGTCGCCCGGACGGAGCTCGATCTCGCGCATCAGCTCCGACCAGAGCGCCTCGTAGCGCGCCGGGATCGCGGCCGCGAGCTCGCCCGCGTCGTCGCGGCTCTCGCCGCGCTCGGCCTCCACGTCGAGCAGCTCGCCGAAGACGTTCTCCTCCGCGATCTGCAGGTCGTACGCACGCTGGCCGTCGGAGAGGCGCGGCTGGAGCTCGCCCGTCTCGGCGTCGACGAGATACGCGGCGAGCTCGCCCGCGTCGCGGCGGAAGAGCGCGTTCGAGAGGGAGCAGTCGCCCCAGAAGAAGCCGGCGAGGTGGAGGCGGACGAGCAGCTGCGCGAACGCGTCGAGCATCCGCCCCAGCTGGTCGGGCAGCGGCCGCTGCGCAAGCGCGAGCCGGTACGGCAGCGAGAAGTCGAGGTAGCGCGTGATCAGGACGTCGGCGAGCCCGTCGCCGCGCTCGCGCACCACACCGACCGCCTCGACGGCGGCGACGCCGCGCAGGTCGAGCTCGCGCAGCAGCCCGTACTCGCGCGTCGCGATCTCGGCGGGCAACTCCTTGAGCGCGAAGAAGGTGCCCGCGTAGTCGACGAAGCGCACGACGTGGCGCCCGATCCCCCGCGGCACCTCGACGAGCCGCGTCGACTCCCAGCGCTCGAGCGGCTCGTGCCAGGGCAGGTCGAGGAAGTGGGCGTGCGCCGCCCGGGGGACGAGCTGGATGCGCATGCCGGAACGCTAGACGGCGGGCTGGCCGCTGCGGGCCTCGGCGTCCACGGCCCGCTTGAGCAGCGCGAGTGCGCCCGCGTCGTCGCCCTGCTCCTCGAGCAGCGACGCCTTCTGCTTGTAGGCGGTGGCCAGCCAGGGGCTGCGGTGCCCGTCGAGCGCGTCGATCGCGGCGTCGTACATCGCGAGCGAGGCCTCGGGGTCGCCGACGGCGCGCCAGATGTCGCCGAGGATGGTGAAGCAGCGACCCGAGTCCGCGCGCGCCGCACGCGTGAGGATCGGCGCGACCTCGATCGCGAGCTCGCGCGCCTCGTCCAGCTCGCCGAGCCGGACGAGCACCCGCGCCTGCTCGAGCAGGACGAGCGCGCGCTCCTGCGCGTTGCCGGTGCGCTCGACGATCGGCACCGCCTCTCGCAGCAGCGCGAGCGCCGCCTCCGCGTCGTCGCGCTCGAGCTCGATGTAGGCGAGCAGCTGCTTCGCCCGCGCGATCGAGAGCTCGTCCTCCGAGACCTCGAGCACGGCGAGCGCGCGCCGGGCGAGCTGCGCCGCGAGGTCGTGGCGCCCCTCGATCGTGTGCAGGCGGGACTGCGACCAGAGCGTCCGCGCCCGCAGGTCGTGGTCGCCGATCGCGTCGGCCTCCCGGAGCGCGGCGGCGAGCTGCTCCGCCGACTCCGGCAGGGCGCCGAGGTCGATGTAGGTGTTCGCCTGGAGCAGCGTCATCCGCAGCGACGTCGCGCGGTCGCCACGCGCCTGCGCCGCTTCGCGGCCGGCCGAGAAGAGCGCGATCGCCTCGTCGTACTCGCTGCGCATCCAGAGCAGCGAGCCGAGCGCCTGGACGAGTGACGCGTGCTCGGGGAAGCGCGGCCCGAGCAGCGCCCGCGCCTCTTGGAAGAGCTCGAACGCCTCGTCGGTCTCGCCCTCGCGGTCACGCACCTGCGCGAGCCCGCCCAGCGCCAGCGCGCGCACGTCGCCGTCGCCGTGCTCCGAGACCTCCTCGAAGCAGGCGCGTGCGGCGTCGACGTCGCCGAGCCGCAGGGCGACCTCGCCGTCGGTCAGCCGCTCCTCCAGCCGCGTCGCCGGGGTCGTGCCGAGAAGGTCTTCGGGCTGGACGCCGAGCCGGGAGGCGAGCGCGTTCACGAGCTGGAGCGACGGCAGCCGCGACCCGTTCTCCAGGCGGGAGATGTAGGACGGGCTGCAGCCCGGGAACGAGAGGTCGCGGAGCGACATCTCGGCCGCGACGCGCGCCGCCCGGAGGCGGGGCCCGAAGGCCTTGGGGTCGTCGAGGGGCGTGAGTCGGACGAATCGCTTGCGGGGCGTGGGGGTCACAGCCGATGCTCCTTGTAGTCTCTTGTCACCGCTGGCGCCAGGGGCTGTCGGAACACAACGAAGGAGGCAGTCCCATGCAGCGAGGCATTCGCCTTGTCCTGCTCCTGTCGGCTTTGGCCAGCCTTGCGCTGTTCCTCGCCGACGGGCCGCCAGGCCCGTTCTAGCCGTGCGAACGCGGCGTCCGGCGCCACCAGCGCGCCGGGCGCCGCCCCCGTTGACCCGGTGGCCGACATCTCCTCCAAGACGCTAGTCGTCGCCGTTTGTCGACACAACCCCCACTTCGAGTGACTGCTCACTCGATTCCGAGCAGGTCGACGACGAACACGAGCGGCTCGTGCGGGGCGATCACGCCGTTGCCCGCGCCTCGGGCGCCGTAGGCGAGCGCGGAGGGGATCGTCAGCCGGCGGCGGCCGCCGACCCGCATCCCGGCCACGCCCTGGTCCCAGCCGGGAATGACCTGGCCCTTGCCGAGCCGGAACTCGAACGGCTGCCCGCGGTTCCAGGAGGCGTCGAACTCCTCGCCGCTGCGGAACGCGACGCCGACGTAGTGGACGGAGACCTTGTCGCCCGCCTTCGCCTCTGGCCCGTCGCCGGCGACGAGGTCGTCGATCGCGAGCTCGAACGGGATCTCGCCCTCGGGCTTGTCGACGGTCGGGCGCTCGGGCGGCATCGCGCTGACCGTACCGGATCGCCCACCGGCCGCGAACGGGGAACGCGCTGCCGTCCGTCGGCGGACGCCGACGCCGCTACTTCACGAGCGTGAGCATCTTGAACATCGGCAGGTACATGCTGACGATGATGAGGCCGACCATCGCGCCGACCGCAAGCATCATCACCGGCTCGATGATGCTCGTCAGCGAGGCGACGGCCGCGTCGACCTCGTCCTCGTAGAAGTCGGCGATCTTCTCCAGCATCGTCTCGAGCTCGCCGGTCTCCTCGCCGATCTTGACCATCTGGCTGACCATCGGCGGGAAGATCTCGTTGGCGATCAGCGGCTGTGCGATCGGCACGCCCTCGTGCACCCTCTGGCGGACGCCCTGCAGCGCCTCCTCGATCACCCAGTTGCCCGCGGTCTGGCCGGTGATCTCCAGCGCCTTGATGATGTCGACGCCTGCGGCGACGAGGGTCGAAAGCGTCCGCGAGAAGCGGGCCATCGTCACCTTCAGCACCGTGTCGCCGATCCGGAGCGGGATCCGCAGCTTGATCCGGTCCCAGACGCGGCGGCCCCGCTCGGTGTCCTTCCACCAGCGGAAGAGGAACGGAGCCGCCACGAGCGCCGGGATCACGACGAACCAGTAGTTGCGCAGGACGTTCGAGACGTTGACGACCTCCTGGGTCAGCGTCGGCAGGTTCCCGTTCAGCTGCGCGAAGATCTTCACGAACACCGGGACGAGGAACAGCAGCATCCCGAGCAGCACGAGCGTCGCGAACACGAGCACGATCGTCGGGTAGATCATCGCGCCCTTGACGCGGCGGCGGATCGCCTCCTCCTTCTCGATCTGGAAGGCGACGCGGTCGAGGACGACCTCGAGGATGCCGGCGGCCTCGCCCGCCTCGACCATCGAGACGTACAGGCGGGAGAAGACCTTGGGGTGGCGCGCCATCGCCTCGGAGAGGAGAAGGCCGCCCTCGACGTCGTGCCGCAGCCGCTCGACGACGTCCTCGAGCACCGGGTCGCTCGTCTGCTGCTCGAGGATGACGAGCGCCTGCACGACGTTGAGCCCCGCCGCGATCATCGTCGCGAACTGGCGGGAGAAGATCTGCAGCGCCTTCGGCTTGACCCGCTTGCCGATCGTCGTCGAGAAGCCGAACCCCTCCTCCCCCACCTCGTCGAGGCGCTGCGCGAGCAGGCCGCGCATCCGCAGCTGCTCGCGCGCGCCGGCCAGGTCGCCGGCGTTGATCTCGCCCTCGATCTCGAGGCCCTGCGCGTTGATCGCGCTGTACGCGTAAGTCGCCACGCGCTACGGGGAGGTCGCCGGGGTCGTGGAGGTCGCCCCGGTCGCGCCCGACGAGGCGGGCGGGGCGGGCGCAGGCGTCCCCTGCGGGAAGAGCTCGAGCGTGTACCGCTTCCCGTCGGCGGTGTTCACGAGCGTGACGGGCTTGTTCACCTTCAGCGTCAGCGTCGCCGCGCCGGTCGCGTAGGAGCCGCCGACGACCGACACGGTCGCCGTGTTCTCCGTCAGCGAGACGAGGTCGAAGAGCCCGTTCTGCGTCGGATCGGTGGAGACCGGGAAGTCGGCGTTCACGGTCACGCTCGCCGCGACGCCGTTCACCGCGATCACGGCGGAGGTCGGCGGCGGCGCCGGCGGCAGCTGGATCGCCGTCGTCGCCGTGGTCGAGGTCGCGGGAGTCGCGGCTCCGGCGGCCGAGGACGGCGTCGAGGACGACGACGAGCCGGTCGACGCGGGCGCGGTCACGTCCTTCGGGCCGCCCGCGGCGAACGGATCCTTGCTCTCGAAGTGCGAGAACGACTGGAGCTGCCCCGTCCCCGCTGCGGGCTTCACGGCCGAGACGAGGACGAACGACGACGGAGTCGTGGCCGTCTGGGGCGCGGCGGCGGGCGTGACCGACGGGGCGGGCGTCGTCGCCGTCCCCGGCGTCGTGACCACGCTCGCGGCGACCGGCTCGGGCGTGTGGCCGCGCAGGCCCTGCATCGTGTGGAACGCGTAGACGCCGGCGAGCGCGAGCAGCACCGACAGCGCGATCAGCGTCTTCTTCTGCTTCGCGGCCTTCGCGGAGGTCGCAGTGTTGGGCTTCTTGGCCATGTGCCTCTCCTAGCCGCCGCTGCCGGAAGCGTCGGTCGTCGTGGTGTCTCCGCTGGTGGTCGAGTCGGTCGCGGTCGTGGACGTGTCGGTCGTGCTCGTCGACGCGGGCTTGGCGGCCGCGCTGTCGGCGAGCTCCGTCCCGTAGACGAACGCCTGGACGTCGACGTCGGCGGTGAGCTGCCTCCCGGCCCCGACCGGTGTGAAGGTGACGACGTCGACGGAGAAGAGCCGGCCGGTCGAGTCGAGCGCGCCGTGGTGGACGGCGACGAGCGCGCGCAGCCGGTAGAGCATGTCGGTCAGGGAGTAGAAGTTGCCCTGCGCCTTCAGCTCGATCGGGACGACGCTGAAGCCGTCGCCCGCGGTCGGCGTGCCCGGCGCGATCGAGAGCACCTGGACGCCGGCGGCGCGCGCGACCTGGTCGAGCTGGAGCAGGAGGTCGGGCTGGTCCTCGGTGTCCGGCATCGCCTTCATCACGCGGTAGAGGAGGCTCGTGCGGATCGCCGGCTGCCGGGCCTGCGCGGCGCCGGCCGTCGACCCCGGCGGGCGCGCGAACGACTTCGCCTCGAGGATCTGCGCCTTCGCGACCGCGACGCCGTGCGCGGCCGTCGCGGCGTGGTGGCGCTGCGGCGTGACGACGAGGAACCAGCCGAGCCCGAGCAGGAGCACGTCGGCGGCCAGGAAGAGCGCCACGAGCACGGGCCGCGGGAGCGCCTGGCTCATCATGCGCTCGGCACCGCCTCCGGCGCGGGCGTCTTCACCGACGCCGTCACCGTGAACGAGACCTGGCCGGTCGTGGGATCCGCGCTCGCGCTGACGAGCGAGACGTCGCCGAGGTCCGGGATCAGGCTGAGCCGGGAGAGGAGCCTGGCGACGCTGTCCTGCGAGGAGGCGAGCCCCGTCAGCAGGAACCCCGCGCCGTCGGTCGGGGCGAGCGACAGGCCCTGGACCGCCACGTCGGCGGGAACGACGAGCGAGAACTCGCGCAGGACCTGGTCCCACGCGACCCGGTTCGAGAGCGCGAGCCCGAGCGCGTCGAGGCGCGGCTGCAACTCCTGGGTCACGGCCGGCACCGGGAGGATCGGCGTCGTCTTCGCCGGCGGCGTCGAGGCGTGCCCGCCGCCGACGACCGTGCTCAGCTGCGCGCGGGCGGCGTCGAGCTTCTTCTGCTCGGCGGCGGCGTGCGAGTGCGCCGTCGCGTAGCCGGCGCCGACCACGACGACGACGAGCACGGCGGCCCCGGCCGCAGCGACGAGCGCGGCGTTGGCGCCCGAGATCCCGGAGCGGGAGCGCGCGTCGCGCGGCAGGAGGTTGACGGCGCGCACTAGTCCTCGATCCCCAGTCCGATCGCGACCGCGAGCGCGCCGACCTCGAGGTCGGCGACCTGGCTCGCGACCTTCAGGCGGCCGAGCGGGTTGCCGACGCGGACACGGACGCCGGTCAGCCGCTCCAGCTCGTCGGCCAGGCCAGCGAGCTGCGCGGTGCCGCCGGTGATCACGATCTCGCCGATGCCGAGGCTGCCCGGCTGGCCCTGGTAGAACTGGAGCGAGGAGACGAGCTCGCGCGCGAGCGCCTCGACCGCGCGGCGCACGGCGTCCACCGCGGCGGTTCCCTGCTCCGGCGTCAGCCCCTCCGGCGCCGGCCCGGACTCGAGCGTGAGCCGCCGCTTCAGCGCCTCGACCTCGGACGGCGCCGCGTCGAGCGCGCGGGCGAGGGCGACGTTCAGCGTCCAGCCGCCCCACTCGAGCACGCGGGTGAACTCGCAGACGCGCCCGTCCGAGACGGCGAGCGTCGTGCGCTCGTGACCGATCGCGAGCGCGACGAGCGCCGAGCCGTCGCGCTCCGCCGGCGGCGCCAGCGAGCGCAGCAGCGCGAACGCCTCGAGATCGATCCCGCTCAGCGTCAGGCCGGCTCGACGGCAGGCGGCGACGTAGCGCTCGACGAGCTCGCGGTGCGCGACGACGAGGAGGACGCGCTTCATCACCTGTCCGCCGTCGTCCACGGTCTGGCCCAGGAGGCGGTAGTCGAGCACCGCCTCGTCGAGCGGGATCGGCAGCGCCTCCTGCGCGCGGAAGTGGACGGCGTTGCGCAGCTGCTTGTCGTCGGCGGTGGCGGGGAGGTCGAAGATGCGGACGCCGATGCGCGGGCTCGCGATGCCGAGCCGCACGTTGTTCCTGGGCAGCCGGTTGGTCGCGAAGAAGCTACGGAGCGACGCGACCAGCGCGTCCGGGTCGCGCAGCTCGCCGCCGACGACGACACCGGTCGCGAGCGGGGCGCGCGCCACCTGCTGGAGCTCGGCGACGGCGTCGTTGGCGACGCGCGCCGCCGCGATCTGCGAGGCGCCGATCGTCAGACCGACGATCCGGGCGCCGCGGCGCGTCCGCAGCGCCGGCAGCTTCGGCAGCGAGAGGCTCGGCGTGCGGCGCTCGCGCTTCGCCTTCGGCTCCTTCTCCTTCTTCGGCTTCGCCTCGAACTCCGGCGCGACCGCCTGGGCCGCCGCGCGCGCGAGCCGCTCGACCTCGCGCCGCTGCTTGCGGCTCGGGCCCTGCTCGCGCGGCTCCTTCGGCTTGCGCGAGAACGAGATCTCCTTCTTCCAGACGGAGTCGCGCGGCTCGGTCTCGCGCACCGGCTCGGGCTTCGGCTGCCGCGGCTCCTTCGGCGCACGCGAGAGCCGGATCTCCTTCTTCCAGATCGAGTCGCTCACGTCGCCGCCGCCGTCCTGAGCAGGGTGACGCCGGAGCGCTCCAGCAGCCCGGCCAGCTGGTCGCGCCGCGAGCTGACCTCGAGCGCGGTGTCGACGGTGACGACGCCGCGCTGGACGAGGTCGGCGAGCGACTGCTCGAGCGTCTGCATCCCCCGCGCGCTGCTCGTCTGCATGACGCTGTAGACCTGCTCGATCTTGGACTGGCGGATCAGGTTCCGGACCGCGTCGTCCGGGAGCAGGATCTCCAGGGCGGCGACGCGGCCGGAACCGTCCGCTGTCGGGAGTAGGGTCTGGGTCACGACCGCCTGGAGGGAGTTGGCGAGCATGATCCGCACCTGCTGCTGCTGTGCGGGGGAGACGACGTCGATGATCCGGTCGATCGTGGAGGGGGCGCTCTGCGTGTGCAGCGTCCCGAAGACGAGGTGGCCGGTCTCGGCGGCGGTGAGCGCGGTGGAGATCGTCTCCACGTCGCGCATCTCGCCGACCAGGATCACGTCCGGGTCCTGGCGGAGCGCCGCCTTGAGCGCGTCCGCGAAGCCCGTCGCGTCGCTGCCGATCTCGCGCTGGTTGACGATGCAGCGCTTGTGCCGGTGCACGAACTCGATCGGGTCCTCGATCGTGAGGATGTGGTCGGCGCGCGTCCGGTTGATCTCGTCGACGATCGCGGCGAGCGTCGTCGACTTGCCCGATCCGGTCGGGCCTGTGACGAGCACGAGCCCGCGCGGCTTCTCGGCGAGGACGTGCAGCACCGGCGGGAGGCCGAGCTCCTCCAGCGTCTTGATCTGCGCCGGGACGAGCCGGAACGCGGCACCGAGCGCCTCGCGCTGGAAGTAGACGTTGACGCGGAAGCGCGCGACGCCGGGAAGCGTGTAGGCGAAGTCGAGCTGGCGGTCCAGCTCCAGGTGCTTCTGCTGCTGCGAGCTGAGGATGCGGTAGAGCGCGTCGCGCGTCGCGTCGGCGTCCAGCGCCGGCTCGTCCTCGGCGGGGACGATGTCGCCGCGCACGCGGAACGCCGGCGGGCTGCCGACCGTCAGGTGCAGGTCGGACGCGTTCAGCTCCGCCATGCGCTCGAGCAGCGTGTCGATGGACGTCTGCGACATCTCCCTCGCAGGCGCTATCGGCAGCGATCCTCCCTCGCTTGACACCTCCGCCGCGCGGGATGCGAATCCCCCATTCGGGGCTAAGCGCCCGCGCTCGGAACGCCCGATACACGGCGAGCCATCCGCCATCCACCCCGTGGAAGGAGATCCATCAGCATGATCAGCCGTATCAAGACGCGCTTGAGCTCGCAGGAGGGTTTCACCCTGATCGAGCTCCTGGTCGTCATCGTCATCCTGGGCATCCTGGTCGCGATTGCGGTGCCCTCGTACCTCTCGTTCCGCGGTCGCGCGCAGGATTCGGCGAACAAGTCGAACATCCGCTCGGCGATCCCGGCGGCCGAGGCGTACTACCAGGACAACAGCAGCTCGTACACCGGCATGGACGCCGCCTCTCCGGACGGCATCTTCTCCGAGGCGACCGGCCTCTCGCCTGACCTCGTCGTCACGGTGAGCACGGACGGCCAGCAGTACTGCATCGCCGACACGTCGGGCGGCAACGACTGGCACTACAACGGCGGCACCGGAGGTGCTTCCACGATTGCCAGCGGCGCCTGCGACGCGTTCAACTAGAACGACGCAGGATCGCTTCGCCGAGAGGGCGCGGGAGACCGCGCCCTCTCTCGTTTCAGGGGTTCAGACGCGGGCCTTCCGTGCCGACACAGAGAGCGATGAAGCGACTCGTGCGCGAGGAGGCCGGCATGACGCTGGTCGAGCTGCTCGTCGTCTGCTCGGTGCTCGTCGTCGTGATGGGCGCCGGCTCGGATCTGTTCGTCTCCGGGCTCCAGGCTGGCAGCCGCGGGCAGGCGCAGCTCAGCAACCAGGGCGGCGTGCGCTCCGCGCTCGACCGGCTGGACTACGACGCGCGCTGCGCCGACACCGCGACGGTGCTCTCGTCGGGCGCGGGCGTGCACCTGCACCTGCCGAGCCAGTGCACCCACGCGACCGGCGACGTGAGCTGGTGCGTGAGCAGCGGCTCCCTCGTCCGCCTGACGGCCCAGACCTGCAGCGGGACCGGCCAGACGTTCACGACGGACGTCACCTCGGCGACGCCCTTCTGCGTGCAGACCGTCACCGGCGACACTCCCCAGCTCTACGTCTCGCTCAGCGCGGACGCGGACACACGCTCGGGCGACGCGACCTCGGCGACCGACGTGATCACGCTCCGCAACGAGAGCGCGGCCACCTCGACCTCGGCGGCCTGCCCGTGATCCGGCGGCTGCTCTCGCGCCTGCTCCGCGAGGAGGAGGGCGTCGCGCTGGTGCTCGCGCTGATGGCGATGTCGGTGCTCGCGCTGACGACCGGCGCCCTGCTCATCGACGGCGCCGTCAACCAGCGCGGCTCGTCCAACTCGCTGCGGGCCAAGGAGGCGTTCGCGGTCGCGCAGGAGTCGCTCGCGTACGCCGAGGGGATGGTCTACAACGCCGGCGTCAACGGCGCCACGCTGCCGGTCGGCACCCAGACCCTCCCCACCCAGGCCGACGGCTCGACGGGGACGTACTACGCGAGCACCTCGGACGGGCGCACCTGGCACCTCGTCGGCACCGGCACGAGCGGCGGGATCACGCGCACCGTGAGCGCGAACGCGACGCCGCCCTCCTCGACGACGACGCAGGAGTCCGACGTCTGGAACTACCTCTACTCGGACAGCACCTCGACCTGCTTCGCGATCGGCGGCGGCGTCACCGTCACCGTCCCGATCCTCACCCGCGGCAACCTCTGCGTCACGAACGGCGGCACGGTCGCCAACCCGTCGTCGGGGACGGCGATCGCCGTCCAGGTCGGCGGGACGCTCACCGACACCGGCGGGTCGACGATCGGCTCCTCGAGCAAGAAGCTGAGCAAGGTGCAGATCGCCGGCTGCACCGCCTGGAACAGCGACGGGAGCTGCAAGACGAAGTCGTCCACCCCGTGCACGCTGCAGCCGAGCACGATTGTCTCGGTCGCCGCCGGCACGAACCCCTGCGACGGCTCCCACTCGCCGCTCTACGCGAACAGCGTCTCCGGCACCCTGGACGTCACGCCGTCGATGCCGTGCATCGGCCAGTCGTCGACGCTGGACCCGGCCTGCCCGTCGACCACGGCGAGCTGGTCGGGACTGACCAGCGTCTACAACACCGAGAAGGCGGCGACGAAGACCGGCTGCCCAACGAACCTGCTCGACGACAGCTCCTGGACGCTGAACAACAGCCTCAGCGCCTCGACGCTGACCGGCGCGATGTTCCCGAACAACAGCTCGTACGACTGCAAGGTCGTCTCCGGCGGGAAGACGATCGGCGAGATCAAGTGGAGCGCGGTCGGCCAGTACTGCGGCACCGGGACGCTCACGGTCAGCGGCACGCTCTACTTCGACGGCAGCCTCAGCCTCGGGTGCGGCTGGAACATCAGGTACTCCGGCCAGGCGACGCTCTTCTTCACCGGCACGGTCACCCAGACCGGCGGGACGAAGCTCTGCGGGATCACGAACTGCACCACCTCGTGGGACCCCGACGCGAACGGGATCATCTTCATCGCCGGCTGCTGGTCGAACTCGACCGGCAGCTCGCTCGTCTCGTCCAAGTGCGTCTACGTCACGAGCGGCGCCACCGGTCAGTGGGGCGCCTACGCGACCACCGCCTACCAGATCGACGGCGGCTCCTCGAACATGGGGCCGGTGCTGGCCAACTCCATGAACGTCAGCGGCGGCGCCAGCAGCCTGATCCCGTTCCACTCGTTCCCGCCGGGGACGCCGCTCGCCTCCGAGACGGTGACGCTGCCGGGGACGCCACCGACCGACTGGTCCGGCTAGGGCGGGCCGGGGTCGAACGCGGTCTGCATCGTCACGACCTTCGGCGAGCCGGACTCGCTCAGGTCGCGGACGATCACGGTGACGACCTTCTCCGTCCAGCTCGAGGTATTCGGGTTGACGAGCGTCCGGACGAACGTCTCGAGCTTGTAGGAGTGCCCGTCGCTGCCGGTGACGGTCTGGACGGGCGAGCACTGCGGCGAGCTGCCGCAGTTCGTAATCCTGACCTCGGTGCCGCTGCCCGGAAGCGAATTCTCGTCCGAGAGGTACGTGGCGTCGCTCGCCTTCACGCTGCTCAGCGTCGAGTTGTCGAGGCCGCGGGAGGCGTACGGCAGCGCCGCGTAGAGCTCGAGCTGCTGGTCGGCGATCAGGCCGGCCGAGGAGGCCTTCGCCGAGGTGTGGAGCGAGAAGAACGCCTGGTCGTAGGAGGCGAGCAGCGCCAGCAGGGCGATCGAGATGACGGAGATCGCCGCGACGAGCTCGATCACGGTGAAGCCCTCCTCGCTGCGGGCGCGCGTCGCCACAGCAGGTGAATCGGCACGCGCGCGGACGCGCTAAAGACCTCGGGCGGGGATCCCGATAACGAATCGAGAGCTCGTGAGCACCCGGATCAGCCCGCAGATCAGGATCGTCGCGCTCGTCGGCCTGCTGCTCGCCGTGGCCGGCGGCGGCACGCTGGCGCTCTCGCAGCGCCAGCTGCACGGGAGCGCCGCCCCCGAGCGGGTCACGACGAGCACCCCGGCGGCCGCTCCGGCGAAGCCCTCGGTCGCGCCGCACGCGCACCACACCGCCAAGCCGGCCGCCCCGACGCGCCCCGCCACCAGGCCGGCGGCCCCGGCGCGGCCCGCCCGCCACGGCAACCTCGTCGACTCGCGCCTGCCGGCAGCGCTGCAGTGGCAGCTCTCGCAACACAGGATCGTCGTCGTCAGCTTCTACGAGCCCCGCTCCGACCTCGACGCGATCTCCGTCGCGGAGGCGCACGCCGGCGCGGTCGACGCGAAGGTCGGCTTCCTGCTCGTGAACGTCCTCGACGACGCGGTCGCGGGGCCGCTGACGGCGCTCCTCCCCGGCGGCGGGCTGCTGCCGGATCCGGGCGTGCTCGTCTACAAGGCGCCCGGCTACGTCGTCTACCGCTTCGACGGGTTCGCCGACCGGCAGACGATCGAGCAGGCGGCCGCGAGCGCGAAGGCCGGCCAGTCGGCGACGACCGTCCTCGACCCCGGCGTCGCGGCGAGCGGAACCGGGTCGACGCCGTGAGCGCCACGGGACGCGAGCTCTTCGTGCGCCACGCCAAGCGCGACGGCCGCTCGGTCGCGGTGCTGCGCGCAATCGACTACGGGACGTCGTGCGTCGTCGAAGCCGAGGTCTTCCCGGGCGCCGGCGAGACCGCCGTCGCCGCCGGCCCCTACACCTTCGCCGACCCCGTGCGCGCGACGAGCTTCGTCACCGAGGCGGTCGAGTCGCTGATGGTGATGGGCTGCGACGTCTTCGCCGAGTAGCTCGCGAGCCTGCGGCAGCTCGCGAGCGCTGGCGCGCTCGCTCGCTCAAAGCGGAACTCCGCGCGCCGGGGAGCGCGGTCCCCGGCGCGCTTCGTGCTGTCGGGCTTGTTCGGGCCCGTCGCAGTTCGCCTGTCTCTGCCGTCGCCGGCGCGCAGGCCTTCGGCGTGCCCGCCGGCTGGTTCGCGCCGTCGTAACGTCGCCGCGAGCGGCTCCCGTTACGCCGACGCCGGGACCGTTGCCTTCAAGAGTTCGGTAAGCCGGAGGCGAATCGCTCGCGCGTTAGCGCGGCATTCGCCGCAGGCCGACCCAGCAGCCGGATCTGCGCCCGCAGGCGCACGTCCGGCGCGACTCCAGCCCGGCTCGAACTGGACCCCGGACAAGGCCTCCAGCGCGAAGCACGCGGGAGACCACGCTCTCCCGCGTGCGCAGCACCGTTCCCAGCAAGCGGGTGCGCAGCACCCGCTTGCTAGACCGTGACTCGTGCGAGCTCCTCGACCGAGGTCAGGCCCTGGGCGACCTTGGCGAGGCCGTCGTCCCAGAGGGTGCCCATGCCGGCGCCGAGGGCGGCGCGCTCGATCTCCTCGCGGCTCGCCTTCGTCGAGGCCAGCGCCGCCAGGTCCTCCGTCATGGCGAGCAGCTGGAAGACGCCGATCCGGCCGCGGTAGCCGGTCTGGTTGCAGCGCGGGCAGCCGCGCTTGCGGTACAGCACCATCCCGTCGCTCGCCGCCGCCACGTCCGCCGAGACGCGCGCCGCGATCAGCTCGTCGACCGACGGGGTGTACATCTCGCAGCAGTGGGAGCACAGCTTGCGCGCGAGCCGCTGCGCGAGCACACCGGTCACCGCGGCGCCGGTCAGGAACGGCTCGACGCCCATCTCGGTCAGCCGGGTCAGCGCGCTCGGCGCGTCGTTGGTGTGCAGCGTCGAGAGGACGAGGTGACCGGTCATCGCCGCCTCGATCGAGATCTTCGCCGTCTCGGAGTCGCGGATCTCGCCGACCATCACCACGTCGGGGTCGGAGCGCAGGATCGAGCGCAGCGCGGTCGCGAACGTGAGGCCGGCGCGCTGGTTGATCTGCACCTGGTTGATCCCCGGCAGCCGGTACTCGACCGGATCCTCGACGGTGATCACGTTGATCTCGGCGCGGCTGATCTGGCTGAGCGCCGCGAACAGCGTTGTCGACTTGCCCGAGCCGGTCGGCCCAGTGACGAGCAGCGCGCCGGTCGGCCGCGTGATGATCTGCGTCAGCTGCTCGCGCATCCGCTCCTGGAGGCCGAGCTCGGCGAGGGTCGGCGGCCGCTTCGACTTGTCGAGGAGCCGCATCACGATCGACTCGCCCTCGACGGTCGGCAGCGTCGCGACGCGGACGTCGAGCATTCGGCCGGCGGAGACCGCGTTCAGCGAGATGCGCCCGTCCTGCGGCTTCCGCCGCTCGGCGATGTCGAGCTTCGCGAGCACCTTGAGGCGGGTGGTGACGCCGATCGCGAGCCGCTTCGGGATGCGCTGCATCTCCTGCAGGACGCCGTCGACGCGGAAGCGCACGAGCAGCGCGTCCTCCTGCGGCTCGAAGTGGATGTCGGAGGCGCCGTCCTCGGCGGCCTGGAAGATGACCGAGTTGACGAGGCGGACGAGCGGCGCGTCGGAGACGCCGTCGTCGGCCTCGAGGTCGGCGACCTGCTCCTCCTCCCCGTCGAGGATCTCGATCGCGTCGGCGTCCTGCAGCGCCTGTGCGCGCTGGCCGAACGCGTCGCTCGAGCGGACGAGGCGGCGGAGCTCGACGAGCACGTCGTCGCGCGACGCGACCGCGAGCTCGAGCTGGTGCCGGGTGGCGAGCCGGAGCTCGTCCATCCCGTGCAGGTTGGACGGGTCGGCGACCGCGACCTTGAGCAGGTCGCCGTCGATCCGGTACGGAATGGCGACGACGCGCTCCAGCACGTGCAGCGGGATCAGCTTCGCCGCGTCGGGGTCGACGCCGTGGACGGCGAGGTCGACGAGCGGGAGCCGCTGCCGCGCGGCGTGCATGCGCGCGATGCCCTCGCTGGAGGCGATCCCCTCCTCGACGAGCGCCGTCGCGAGGGAGCCGGTCTGCTGGGCGCGGCCGCGCGCGACCGCGAGCCGGTCGGCCGGGATCAGGCGCGTCGCGGCGAGCAGATCGGCGAGGAGCTCGACCGACTCGTTCAGCTCCGGCCCGCGGCCCAGGCCGAGCCCCGCCGTCGTCACGGGCGGGCGCAGGCCCTGCTCCAGCTCGGTGTCGTGCTCGCTCATCGATCCCTCGAACGAGGTATCGGCACGGGAGCGCTAATCCGTTAGCGGCCGGAGAGCGACCAGTACGCGTGCAGGATGTCGTGCCCGGCGAAGAGCCCGATCACGGAGCCGAGCGCGAGGAACGGCCCGAACGGGATCGCGGTCTTGCGGGCGGCGGCGCCGTGGCGCGCGAGCAGCCAGAGCGACGGCACGAGCGCCGACAGCATCCCGAGCATCAGGGCGACGGTGACGACCTTCCCGAGCATGGCGCCCATCAGCAGCGCGAGCTTCACGTCGCCCATGCCCATCCCCTTCGGGTAGGCGAGCGCCGCCGCGAACAGGAAGCCGGACGCACCGACTGCCCCGATCGCCCACGCGGGGCTCGGCTTCAGCGCGGTCTGCGCAGCCAGGACGATCGCGGCGGCCGGCAGGACGATCCTGTTCGGGATGATCCGGTGCTCGACGTCGGTGGCGGAGACGGCGACGAGCGCGAGGCAGAAGAACGCGGCGACGAGCGTCTCGCCGTGGAGGCCGAACTTCCAGACGCAGCCGGCGAGGAGCAGCGCGCTCGTCAGCTCCACCAGCGGGTAGCGCGCCGGGATCTGCGCGCCGCAGTGGCGGCAGCGGCCGCGCAGGAGCAGCCAGGAGAGCAGCGGCACGTTGTCGTACCACGCGATCTCCCGCTCGCAGCTCATGCAGGCGGACGGCGGGCTCACGATCGAGCGGCGCAGCGGCACGCGG
The DNA here is from genome assembly GCA_035545195.1 of Gaiellaceae bacterium. Classification (GTDB taxonomy): domain Bacteria; phylum Actinomycetota; class Thermoleophilia; order Gaiellales; family Gaiellaceae; genus Palsa-739. Next base: position 1,462 of record DASZYW010000275.1, on the reverse strand, counting down.
GCGGCGACGACATTGAGGAAGCTGCCGAGCGCGAGGCCGGGCGCGAGCGCGAGCAGGGCGTCCATGCAGCGGGTATCGGCAAACCGCCGCGGAGCCTAAAGCTCAGCCGCGACGGCCCGCCGGGACCGCCCGGGCGCCCCAGTACGGCGAGACGTCCTCCGGCTCCCCGACCTGCGGATAGCCGCGCGTCCGCTTCAGCGTCAGCACGATCTTGGGGGAGCCGTCGAGGACGAGCCGCGTCCCCGGCGCCGGGTGCTGGGTGACGACGGTGTTCGCCGGGTAGCCGTGCACGCGCCCGACGACGCGCCACGCGAAGCCGGCGTCCTCGAGCGTCTCCTTGGCGAAGACGAACGGCATCGAGCGGACGTTCGGGACGACGAGCGGCCCGGTCTCCCCCGGGGCGACGGCGGGCGACGAGGTCTGCGGCGCGTCGCCGGCGCTGGCCGACCACGTGACGCCGCCGGTCGCGGCGCCGGTCACGACGACGATCGCGAGGATCCGGACGAGGTGCCTCACAGGAGCGTTGTCGGCAGGATCGGCGTCCGGCTCAAGGCCGGTTGAAGAAGACGACGGGGGCGCTCTCCGACGGCACGACCGCGAAGACGGGGCGCTGCGGCGCCGCGCCGGGCGTGCTCACAGCGAGGAAGCGGACGCCCGGAGCGGTCGTCTGCTCGAGCGAGCCGGCGTCGTCCTTCCAGGTGAAGGCGCTGCCCGCGAACGCCGCGAACCACGGCTCGGCCTGCGGGTAGCTCGTGGCCGGGTCGAGCTGGAGATGGAGGTGCGGCCCGGTCGCATCGCCGGTCGAGCCGACGAGCCCCACCTGCGCGCCGGACGCGAGCGGGGCGCCGGCGGCGACGCTCGGATCGAGGTACGCGAGGTGGCAGTACGTCCACGTCTGGCCGTCGGCGCCTCGGAAGCGGAGCCCGATCCCGCACGTCGGGTCGTCCGCCCAGGTCTGCTCGACGACGCCGTCCGAGAGTGCGTACACCGGCGAGCCCGCCGGCGCCGCGATGTCGGCGGCGGGATAGTCGTGGTGCGTGTGCGCCACGGTGACCTCGCCCGCGCCGCCGCCGACCGGGAACGCCCAGCCGCCAGAGTAGGACGGGGCGCCGAAGACGGCGGCGAGGCTCGGCGAGAAGGAGACAGGGGTCGCGTCGGCCTGCGCGCGCGCCAGCCGCACCCGCGCGGCGGCGAGGACGGTACGCGCCCGCTCGACCGCGGGCTGCGCGTCGAGCCGCGCCGAGAGGAGCGCCTGCCGCTGCGCGTGCGTCTGCGCCGCCGCCAGCCGCTGCGCCGCTTGCGTGACCGCCGAGCGTGCCGCGTCCAGCGAGGCCTGCGCGTCGTCGAGCGCGAACGTCACGCCCGCGCCCTGCGCGTAGACCTGCGCGAGCGAGAGCACCTCGTTCACGTACCAGCCCGCGTGGTTGTAGGCGTAGACCGCCCGCTGCAGGTCGCCCGCGCC
>DASZYW010000274.1:0-1958 GCA_035545195.1 Gaiellaceae bacterium | reverse complement strand
GGCCCGCCGAGCACGCGCTCGCCCGCCGCCGGCAGCCGCTTCAGCAGCGGCGCCGAGTGCTTGTAGCCGCAGTGCTCCGACCAGAGCAGCGAGAAGACCGCGAGCTCGAAGTGGTTCGGGTCGCGGCCCAGGAGCTCCCGGATCCTGCTCGCCTCCCAGTCGGTGAGACCGAGGGAGCGGTGGAGCGGCTGTTCTGCGACCTCTGTCAGGTGATCCAGTGTAACCGGGGGATCGGAATCTCACGGACGGGCCGGTCGTTCCGTTATCCATGGCAGCGATGCGCCGCTCGAACCCCGCGATGCTCGTGGCGCTGGCCCTGATCTGGGGCGCCTCCTTCATGTTCATCAAGATCGCCGACCGTGAGCTCGCGCCCGCGACGCTGATCATGGGCAGGCTCGGCTCGGCGGCGGTCGCGCTCTGGGCGGTGGCCGCGGTGCGCCTCGGCTGGCGCCGGACGGTCGTGGAGCTCCGCGGCGCATGGCGCTGGCTCGTCGTCGTCGCGCTGGTCAACACCGCGCTGCCGTTCTGGCTCCTCTCCTGGGGCGAGACGCGGCTCGACTCGGGGCTGGCGTCGATCATCCAGGGCGCAGTGCCGATCTTCAACGCGCTGATCGCTTTCGGCTTCTTCCGCGAGTCGCGCGTCACGGGCGTGAAGCTGCTCGGTCTCGCGATCGGCTTCGTCGGCGTCGCGCTGCTCGTCGGCGCACAGCCGCACGGGAAGGTGCTGGGCGCGGTCGCCGTCGTCGGGATGGCGCTCTGCTACGCGACGGGCGGCCTGCTCGCGGGCCGGCACCTGCGCGCCACGCCGCCGCTCGTCGTCGCGCTCGCCTCCAGCTCGGTCGCCGCGCTCGCGGCCGCGCCGGCCGGGATCGTGCAGGCGCCGTCGCACATGTGGAAGGGCGAGACCGTCGCCGCGATCCTCGTGCTCGGCGTCGTCGGCACTGCGCTCGCGTATCTCCTGTTCTTCGCGCTGATCCAGACGGCCGGCGCCTCGTACGCGTCGCTCGTCACCTACCTCGTGCCGCCGATCGCGCTCGCCTACGGCGCGATCTTCCTCGGCGAGCGCTTCGGCGCCTCCGCGTTCGCGGCGCTGGCGCTCGTGCTCTTCGGCGTCGCGCTCGGCACGGGCGCGCGGCTGCCGCTCCGCGCCCGGCGCGGGCTAGCCTCCGAGGCGTGAGCCAGCGCTACGCGGTCCTCCTGGTCGTCCTCGGCGCGATCTGGGGGTCGTCGTACCTCTTCATCAAGGTCGGCGTCCGCGAGCTCTCGCCGGCGATGCTGATCGAGATCCGTCTCCTCTTCGCGGCGCCGCTGCTGCTCTGGTTCGCGGAGCGGCGCTACGGCTGGCCGGCGCTGAGGCGCGCGTGGCGGCAGGGGCTCGCCCTCGGCGTCGTCAACGCCGCCATCCCGTTCACGCTGATCGCGTGGGGCGAGAAGTACGTCGACTCCGGGACGGCGGCGGTCGCGAACTCGTCCGTGCCGATCTTCGTCGCGCTGATCGCCTTCTTCTTCGTGCCGAGCGAGCGGTCGACCGGCCTGCGCCTGGTCGGCGTCCTGCTCGGGCTCGTCGGCGTCGCGATCCTCGCGGGCGTCCACCCGCAGGGCGGCTGGAAGGGCGCGGCCGGGATCGGCGCGATCGTGCTCGCGTCGATCTCGTACGCGGTGGCGAACCTCTACGCCGGTAGGCGGATGGCGACCGGCGGGCCTGTGCTCGCGGCGACGTCGATGAGCTTCGCCTTCCTGATCCTGCTGCCGCTCGCGGCCGCGACGCCGCCCGGCCACGTGCCCGGCTGGAAGCCGCTCGGCTCGGCGGTGGCGCTCGGCCTGCTCGGCACCGCCCTCGCGCAGATCCTCAGCTACCGGATGATCCGGATCTGGGGCTCGTCGCGCGCGGTGCTCGTCGCGTACCTGCTGCCGGCGTTCGCGCTCCTGTACGGGCTCGTCCTGCTCGGCGAGGCGCT
>DASZYW010000273.1:0-6510 GCA_035545195.1 Gaiellaceae bacterium | reverse complement strand
GCATCGCGGCGCGGCGGCGCAGCTGCTCCTCGCCGCAGAAGCGGTCGAGCACCTCGAGCTGGTAGGAGGGCCGCGCGAGCCGCCGTTGCTCGAACTGGCCCGACATGGCGATCACGCGCTCGACCGCCGCGGCGACGTCCTCGCGGGAGAGCGCGCCCGTCGCGTCGCGCCAGCGCGCGAGCTCGCCGAGCAGCCGGCGGAGCGCCTCGTGGGCGCGCAGGTCGAGGCGGACGTCGTCGTCGGCCCGCGGCGACTCGGGGTCGTAGCCGGCGCGGAGCATCCGGTCGGCGAGCTCGCGCACCGCGTCGACGGGATCGGCGGCGGCGCGGAGGTCGGCGAGGGCTGGCAGCGGGCCGCCGCGCAGCTTCTCGGCCTCCTCGACCACGCGCTCCGGCTCGCGGACGGCGCGTCCGCGCAGGCGTCCCTCGACGAAGTCGACGGCGCGCCGCTCGAGGCCGGAGAAGGGCGAGCGCAGGTACGCGAAGAGGTCGCCGCGCGTGCCGCCGAGCCAGGCGAAGCGGAGCAGCGCCGTGAGCGCGTGCCCGAACGGCGCCTGCGCGAGCCGGAGCTCGGCGTCGAGCGCGTACGGGATCCCGAGCGCACCGAAGACCGCCTCCAGCGGGCCACGCAGCCGTTCCACGCTCGGCCCGACGACGCCGATCCGCTCGGGCTGCGTACCGGCGCGGACGACGGCCAGGATCTCCTCCCCGACGAGCTCGAGCGCGCCACGCGTGCCGGCGCCCTCGAAGAAGCGGACGGCGCCCTCGCTCTGCACCGGCGACGCTGCGGTGTCGGAGAAGAGCGTCCGCTCGAGGTGCGCGAGCGCGGGGTGCGCGATCTCGCCGTAGCGCGGCGGCAGCTCCTCGATCGCGCCGGCGGCGAGCCGCGAGAGATCCTCGGCGGTGCGCTGCAGCGACGCGAACGCGGGGCGGCCGGGCTCGTACGGCAGCGACACCTCCACCTCGGTGCGGGCGGCCAGCGCCTCCAGGAGCGCCCACTCGGCCCCGGTCAGGTCCTCGAAGCCGTACGCGAAGACGGGCTCGCCGGCCCAGGCTGCGAGGTCGGAGCGGAGCCGCTCGGCAGCGTGGCGGCGGAGCACGTCGCGGTCCCACCAGCCGAGCCGCTCGAGCTCTGCGCGATAGGCCGCGTGCAGGGCGGCGAGCTCCCCGTCGAGATCGGCCGGGTCGAGCAGGCCCGACTCGAGCTCCCCGAGTGCGGCCTGGAGCGTCTCGGCGAAGCCGCCGAAGCGGGCCGAGGCGGAGAGGCCGTTCAGGCTCGCGTTCGCGACGACGCGGCGGACGAGCAGCGAGCGCTGCACCTGCGAGAGGACGGGCTGCGCGTCGCCGCCGCCGAACGCGATCCGCTCGAAGACGTCGTCGAAGGTCGCGATCGTCCCGCCCAGCAGCGCGGGGCGCAACGCGAGCAGCTCGCGCTCGACGCGGTCGACGTCCGACCGGTTCGGCACGATCAGGATCGGCTCTCGCGGAAGAGCCTCCAGATAGCGGCCGAGCAGCAGCTCGACCTTGCCCGCGTTGGCGGGCCCCGCGATCAGGCGGAGCGGCATCGCTCCATCGTAGAACGCGGTCCCGCTGTCTCCCTGGCGCCGGGAAGCCGCTCCCCGCAAAGAGCGGGAAACGGCTCCGGAGCAGCGCTACGCCGTCGTCGCAGACTTCGGGCGCCGGCCGCGGCGGGCCTGCTTCGCGCCCTTGGCGGCGAGGTTGTCGACCTCGTCCGCGTTCACGTCGAGCACGACCAGGCCGCGACGCGCGTCCGCGTACTTGATCGTGACGGTTGCGGCGTTCTTCTCGTCGATCTCCTTGCCGGTGAGATCGCTTATCAATACGGTCTTGCGAGCCACTGTTTCCCTCCTGAACCGAGTAGGACGACCGAAACGCTAGCGAAAACTATGCGGCAATACGAGCACGACGAATACGCCACGACCGGAGCAGGCTGAGCACTGCCTGTTCCTCCGCGCTCAAGCCGCTCTCGCGCGCGCCGACGACACGCAAATGCCGGGGCCGGAAATCGTCGATCGTTCTGCGATCGAGATACTGATCGATGACTCCTGGCGACACGTAAGAGGCGCGCGTTACTGCAGGCGTATTTCCGAGCTGATCAGCGACGCGCCGCATCACCGCGCCGATCGACCGCTTCTGCGCGGTGACGGTCTCGGGAAATCCGTGCTTCTCGGCGCTCTCCGCGAAGGCGACCGCCGCGAGCAGCGTGCCGCCCCAGGTGCGGAAGTCCTTCGCGCTGAACTCCTCGCCGAGATAGATCTTCACGTAGTCGTTCAACCGCTTGCTCGTCAGGTTGTAGAGCTTGCCCTCCCATTCGTATTTGAAGACACGCGCGCCCGGGCGCACCTCGAGCAGGTCGCGGAGCGCGGAGGCCAGCTCGGCGTCGACGAGCTCGGTGCGGACCTGGATCCCGTGCTTGCCGCGGAAGCGCAGGCGGACGCGCTTGCCGCGCACGTCGACGTGGCGGCGGAGCAGCGTCGTCACGCCGTAGGTGCCGTCGCGCGCGTAGCGCTCCGAGCCGACCCTGAACCAGCCGAGCGCGATCAGCCGCAGCGCCAGCGCCGAGACACGCTCGCGGTCGAGCAGCTCCCGGTCGAGGTGCCCGGTCATCGCCTCGCGCAGCGCCGGCAAGCGCTCCCCGAACAAGATCAGCCGGTCGTACTTCGCCTGCTCCTGCGCGGCGCGGAAGTCCGGGTGATAGAGGTACTGCTTCCGCCCCGCCTTGTCGTAGCCGGTCGCCTGGAGCTTCGCGCCGGGGCGCGAGGAGATCCAGACGTCCTTCCACGCAGGCGGGATCGCCAGGCGCTCGAAGCGCTCCAGCTTCTGCGGATCTCTGATCGTGCGGCCGCGCCCGTCGAGGTAGCGGAACCGCCCTTTGCGCCCGGTCCGTGTCGGCATCTCCAGAGGGACAACGCCACTACACTGGCCGCCGGATGCGCGACGAACGCACCATCGTCGTCCTCGAGGGGGACCAGACCGGCCAGGAATTGCTGGAGGAGGCATTGCGCGTGCTCGCTCCCGAGGTGGTCGGGATCGAGCTCGACTTTCCGCGCTTCGACCTCTCGCTGGAGTCGCGGCGCGCGACCTCGAACGGCGTCGTCTACGAGGCGGCGGGCGCGATCCGCGAGCACGGTCTCGGCCTGAAGGCGGCGACCGTCACGCCGGAGACGCGCGGCGACGTCGGCTCCCCGAACCGGATCCTCCGCGAGGAGATCGGCGGCAAGGTGATCGTCCGGACCGGGCGCCGCATCCCCGGCGTCGTCCCGCTCGGCGGCGTCTACGCGCCGATCTCGATCGTCCGCATGGCCGTCGGCGACGCGTACGGCGCGCAGGAGTGGCGCGAGGGCGAGGGCGACGACGAGGTCGCGTTCCGCACGGAGCGGATCGAGCGCCGGATCTGCCATGCGGTCGCCGAGTTCGCGTTCCGCCAGGCGGAGCGCACCGGCGCGAAGGTCTTCGGCGGCCCGAAGTACACCGTCAGCCCAACCTACGAGGGGATGCTCAAGGAGGAGATGGACGAGGCGGCCGGGCGCCACCCGGAGGTGCCGTACGAGCCGCAGCTGATCGACGCGACGTTCGCGCTGCTCATCTCGTCGACCGGCGAGCCGCTCGTGATCCCGGCGCTGAACCGCGACGGCGACATCCTCTCCGACCTCGTCCTGCCGCTGTTCGGCTCGATCGCCGGCTCCGAGTCGCTGCTCGTCGCGTTCGGGGACGACTTCGAGCCGTCGGCGATCATGGCCGAGGCCGCGCACGGCACCGCGCCGTCGCTCGAGGGCAAGAACGTCGCCAACCCGATGGCGATGATCCTCGCCGGCGCCGCCCTCCTCTCGCACACGGACGAGGACGGACAGCGCGCCGGCCGCGCGATCCGCGAGGCGTGCCTGGAGACGGTCGCCTCGGGCTCCCGCACCTCCGACCTCGGTGGCCACCTCGGCACGAGCGAGTTCACCGACGAGGTGATCGCTCGCGTGAAGTCGAAGCTCGACGTCTGGGCGTCGCTCTAGCAAGTAACAGACTGTTACTAGCTGCGCCGGGAGAGGGCGTTCCTCCGTGCGCGGCTGGTCCTCGCGGGACCTGTCGTTCCAAGTAACAGTCTGTTACTTGCTACGAGGCGGCGGCGCTCTGCCAGACGTCCCAGCCGCAGGCCCAGGCGTCGAGGAAGAGCTCGGCGACGAACGGGTCGAACTGCGTGCCGGCGTTGGCGCCGATCTCCGCCAGGGCGTGCTCGTGCGGCAGCGCCTGGCGGTACGCGCGCGGCGAGATCATCGCGTCGAATGCGTCCGCCACGGCGAGGATCCGCGCCTCGATCGGGATCGCGCGGCCGTGCAGGCCCGCCGGATAGCCGCGCCCGTCCCAGCGCTCGTGGTGGAAGAGGACGTACGGGAGGAGGTGGTGAGCGCTCCGGATCGGCGTCACCAGCCTCGCGCCGGCGCGCGGGTGCCTGCGGATCTCCTCCTGCTCCTCGAGCGTGAGCGGGCCCGGCTTGCCGAGGATCTCGGGGCGGACCTTCACCTTGCCGATGTCGTGGAGCGGCGCGGCTCGCCGCAGCCCGGCGATCCTGTCCCGATCCCAGCCGAGCCGCGCCGCTACGGGCTCGGCGAGCGCCGCGACTCGCGCGCCGTGCCCTTGCGTGTGGTCGCGCTCCTCGAGCGCTCGAGAGATCGCAGCCAGCATCGCCCGGAGGCATTCCTCGCGCCGGGGCGGACTCCTACCTCCAGATTCCCGTGATCGGGGCGGCGCTCCGGGAGCGGCCGAGGCGCGGCAGGCCCCAGGCGTCCTCGACGGTGCGGAGCAGCCCGTAGTGCGTCGTCGGGCGCGAGTCGACCGAGCCGGGCCGTACGACCGGCCCGAGCGCGAGCGCCTCGACGTTCCCTCCCCCGCCGGAGTCCGACGTCCCCTCGTCGAAGACCACGAACACGACGCCGCCCGCGAGCGCCGGCGACGAGAGCAGCGGCGCGATCTCGCGCCGGAGCCATGCGTCGCCGGTCGCGACCGAGCAGTCGTGCATGTCGTGGCAGAGGTCGGGGACGACGAGCGCGAAGTCCGGGAGGGCTCGCGCCTTCACGTCGCGGGCGAGCCGCGCGAACGGCACGACGCGCTTCCGGTCGACGCCGGCGAAGTAGAGGAACGGATCGTGCTTCTTCGCATAGCGCCCCTCCCCCGCGCCGTCGAAGCCCGCGTACGGGAGCCCCTCGGCGTACGTCTTCCAGGTGCGGCCGGCGGCAGGCAGCGTGTCGGCGAGGCTGCGCGCGTGGACGACGCAGCTCGTGCAGTCGCTCGTGACGCCCTGCGTCGAGCCGGACACGAGCGCCAGGTAGTTCGGCAGGCTCGGATGCGCGACCGCGTCGTAGCGTGTGAGCATCGCGTACCGCCGCGCGAGCGAGCGGAACGTGGGCGCGTCCGGGCTCCCCGCCACCTGGTCGGCCTCGCGGTTCTCGAAGACGACGACGAGCACGTGCGAGAAGCGCGGCACGGGCGGACGCCGGCCGTCAGCCGCGGGAACGAGTGCGAGCGCGAGCGCGGCGACTGCGAGGAGGCGCGTCATCGCTCGAGGCGGCGGCGCAGCAGGTGCACGCCGACCAGCAGCGCCACGATCCCAGCGAGGACGGCGATCCCGACGCCGAGGCTCCGCTCGATCGTGGTCACGACGGCGTCGCCGAGGTAGTACGCGGCGAGCCCGACGAGGCAGCCCCACACGACCGCGCCGGCGACGTTCCAGAAGAAGAAGGGCCAGAAGGGCATGCGGCCGATGCCCGCCATCCAGCCGAGCGTCGCTCGGAGCACGGGGACGAAACGGGCGAAGAAGACGGCCTTCGAGCCGTGCCGCTGGAAGAAGGCGTCCGACTTCTCGACGCCGCGGTGGCTGACGCGCTCGAACCACGCCCAGCGCGCGAGCAGCTCCCGTCCACGCGTGCGTCCGACGACGTAGCCGAGCAGGGCGCCGAGCACGGCGGCGAGCACGGCCAGCGCGATGCTCGCGACGACGTTCCCTTTCCCCTGCGAGGCGAGCGCCGCGCTCGCGATCAGCGCCGTCTCGCCCGGGACGAACGGGAGGCCGGCCACCTCGAGGAACACGACCACGAAGACGACCCAGAGGCCGTAGCTCGAGACGAAGTGCGTCACGCGCCGAGTCTACGGATGCGTTCTGCGGAGGATCACGCACGAGGCCGCCCGGCGGCTGTGGCAGGCTACGCCCAATGAGGGTCGGCGTCCCCCGCGAGACCACGCCCGGCGAGCGCCGGGTCGCGCTCGTTCCCGAGACGGCCGGCAAGCTCGCCGCTGCGGGCTTCGAGATCGTCGTCGAGCCGGGCGCCGGCGCCGCAGCGTCGTTCCCCGACGCGGCCTACACGGAGGCGGGCGCGACGCTCGGCGACCCGTGGGAGGCCGACCTGGTCGCGAAGGTGCGCAAGCCGTCCGCCGAGGAGACGGCGAAGCTGCGCGCCGGCCAGGTGCTGGTCGCCTTCCTCGACCCGCTCGCGGACGCCGCCGG
>DASZYW010000272.1:0-5882 GCA_035545195.1 Gaiellaceae bacterium | reverse complement strand
CGCGCGGGCGCCGCGCGACCTGCTCGCGGCCGCGCGCGGCGCCGCGCTCGCGCGCGCGCTCGACCCGGCGCGGGACCACGTCCACGCCCAGTTCCCGCTCGAGGCGGCGAGCGCCGGCCTCTTCGCCGCGCGCTTCTCCGGCGCGAGGTACAGCTTCTCCGTCCACACGCTCCACCGGCCGCCGCTCGTCGAGGCGAAGCTCCGCGCCGCCGCCTTCGTCGTCGCCGGGAGCGAGTACGAGCGGGACGAGGTCGGCTGCCGCTACGGCGAGGCGGCGCGCGCGAAGGTCGAGGTCCGCCGCCTCGGCGTCCCTCCGCGCGAGCAGCGCGACGGCTTCGAGCCGGGACTCGTCGTCTCGGTCGGCACGCTCGCCGGCAAGAAGGGCCACGACGTGCTGATCCGGGCGGTCGCCGCGACGGGGCTGGAGCCTCGGCTCGTGATCGTCGGCGAGGGGCCGGAGCGGCCGGCGCTCGAGGCGCTCGCACGGGAGCTCGGCGTGCGCGCGGAGCTGCCGGGGACGATGCCGCACGCGGACGCGCTGGCGCTGACCGCGCGGGCGCAGGCGTTCGCGCTCTGCTGCCGGGAGACCGCCGACGGCGACCACGACTTCCTGCCGGTGGCGCTGATGGACGCGATGTCGCTCGGCGTGCCGTGCCTCTCGACACGCTTCGTCGGCATCCCGGAGCTGATCGAGGACGGCGTCTCGGGACTGCTCGCGGCGCCCGGCGACGCCGCGTCCGCCGCCGAGCGGCTCTCGATGCTGCTCGGAGACGAGGCGCTCGGCGCACGGCTCGGCGCCGCCGGCCGCGAGCGCGTGCGCGCCGACTTCGACCTCGACCGCAACACGGCGAAGCTGGCGGAGCTCTTCCGCGCCCGTCTCTCGTAGTGGGGCGCAGCCGAAGCAAACGCACCGCGAGACCCATCTATCCTGACGCCGTGGACGTGGGATCCCCGGCGCCGGGCGCGTCGCTTCGGGCGCTCCCGCTGGCCCGGGCGACCGAGGCGGCGCTGCTGCTCACGATCGTGCTCGTCGTCTTCGGATCGAGCGGGATCCCCGTGCTCGTCGACGTCGGCTCGTCGGGGCGCTGGGCGGCGCTGGTGGCGTTCACGGCGCTGGCCTGCGCGTGGGCGGTCGACGAGCAGGCGTCGGGATGGGACGCGTTCCGCGTCATGTGGCCCGCGATGCTCCTGTCCGGGCTCGCCCTCGCCTCCACCGCGTGGTCGGTCGACCGTTCGACGGCACTGCTGCACGCGCTCGCGTTCGCGTGCCTCGTGCTCGGGGCGGCCGCCGCGGGCGCCGCGACGCGGGGCCGCGCCGACAGGGCGGAGCGGCTCGCACTCGTCGTCGTCGCTTCCGCCGCGCTCGTGTGCCTCGCGGGCGCGCTCGCCTACGCCGTCGATCCCACGAACACGGTGACGGAGCCGAGCGTCGGCACCGGGTTCCGCTTCAACGGCCTCGGCGGGAACGCCAACACGGTGCCGATGCTCGCCGCCGTTGGGCTCGTGCTCGCCGGCTGGCTGGGCCTGGCGGCCACCGGGCGAGCTCGTCGGCTCTACGCCGGAGCGATCGTCGTCTTCGGCGCCGAGATCGTCGCCTCGGGGTCGCGCGGCGCGCTCCTCGCGGCGCCGGTCGGGCTGGCCCTGCTGGCTGTCGGCGGCCCCTTCCCGCTCCGGCGCCGCGCCGTGCTCCTGGCCGGAGTCGTCGCGCTCGCGGCTGCGCTCGTCGTGGGAAACCGCATCGTCCAGCGGGAGACGGCGAAGCCGATCCCGCCTCCGCCGGCGTCGACGCAGTCCAGGCGGCTCCCGATGCTCGCGCTCCCTCCGCTCACGGAGGAGCTCGGCCCGCAATACGTCCGCTCGAGAGTGCTGATCGGCAGTGACGGGCGCGCCCTCGCGATCCAGGAGGCGTTCGAGCAGGGACGCCCGCGCGCCGCGTACGGCTGGGGGTTCGGAACGGAGACGCGCGTCTTCGAGGAGCGGTCGAGCGTGTTCGAGTCGGCCAAGCCGGAGGACTCGTACGCGAGCCTCTTCCTGGAGCTCGGCGCCGCCGGCCTTGCGCTGTACCTGGTCTCCGGTCTCTTCGTTGCGGCGGCGCTCGTCGTCGCACGGCGCCGCGACGACAGGACCCGCCTCGCCGTCTCAGGGGCGGCGGCGACGGTCGCCGCCGGGTTCGCGCTCGCGATCGGCCAGTCGTACGTCTACGCGGCCGGCAACGTCGCGACGCTGTCGGTGTGGCTCGCCTCGGCGCTCGCCGCGGCGCTCGCGTTCCTGCCCGGAGAGAGGAGACCCGGATCGCTCCGGTACGTCCTCGCGGGCGGCGTTGCCCTCGCGCTGCTCGGGATCCCGGTCGGGCTCGTCGAGGCGAGTCACGCGCGACACGAGGCGAACGCCGGCGTCATGGCCGTCTGGCGCGGCGTCGGGAGCCGGCTCGCCGCGCCGACGCTCGACGGCTTCCGCCTCGACCCGCCGCGCCGCTGCCTGCTCTATCGGGCGGGTGGAAGCATCGCCGGGTACGAGCTCTGCTTCGACGGAGGGAACGCCGTCGAGGCGATCGACCGGCGCAACGGAGGCTTCCAGGCCTGGACGGTCCGGCCCTTCGGCCCGGGCGCGGCGGCGCTGCGGGTCGGGCCCGCGGCGGTCGACGCGCAGCTCCGGAGACTCGGAGCGTTCGGGCCGGGGATCCTGAGCGGGCCCGGGTACCTCGCACGCCGCCTGCCGTGATCCTCAGCCTGCGGCGTCCAGATAGCTCCGGGCCCACAGCTCGAGGTTGAGCGCCCGCCAGAGCTCGAAGCCGGCGGTGATCTCCCCGGAGCGGTGCTGGGCGAGGCGGCGCTGCGCCGCAGCGGGATCCGCCCAGCCGCGCTCGCGAAACGACTGCGAGGCGAAGACGTCGGCCGCGAGGTCGCCGAGCGCCCCGCGCAGGAAGCGCTCCTCCGGAGCGACGAACCCGAGCTTGTCCGTTCGCTCCCGGACGGCGGGCGGGAGGAGATCGCCGAGAGCGCGTCGCAGGATCGCCTTCGTGCGGCCGTTCTCGAGCAGCATCGACCCCGGCAGCGAGAACAGCAGCTCGACGAGCCGGTAGTCGAGGAACGGCACGCGCGCCTCGAGCGAGTGCGCCATCGAGTTCCGGTCCTCGTAGCGCAGCAGCTCCGGCAGCCCCCGCGTGCCGAGGATCAGCTGCTGCAGCCGGCGCAGCCGGTCCGGGAACGGCGAGCCGTCCCGCTCTGGCGTGAAGCCGCCGCGGAGGTCGGGGTGGACGAGCGGAAGGCCGCCCCGCGCGCGCCCGCGGGCGAACCACCGGACCCGGTCGGGGACGAACCGCCGGACGACCAGCTCCGCGAGCCGTGCGCGACCGACCCCGTAGAGGTCGCCGTAGGCGCGGAGCTCGTCGCGGAGCAGGCGGATCCGGCCCGCCGCGAGGAGGTCGGCGTAGTAGGCGGCGAAGTACCCGTGGTAGCCGGCGAAGATCTCGTCGCCGCCCTGGCCGTCCAGCATCACCGTGAGGCCCGAGCTCTTGGCTTCGCGCAGCACGAACCAGTGCGTGGACTGGGAGGTCGACCCGAACGGCTCGCCCTGCGCGGCGACGATCTCGGGGATCCGCTCGACCAGCTCGCGGTCGTCGAACGTGATCCAGTGAGGCTCGACCCGGGTCTGCTCGACGACCGCTCGCGCAAACGGGCGCTCGTCCTTCTCCGGGTCCTCGAAGAATGCGGTGAAGGTGCGCTGGCGGTCGCCGACCTGGGCGGCGTTCTCCGCCTCCGTGCGCAGGAGCAGGTCGACGGCGCAGACGATCGCCGACGAGTCGAGCCCGCCCGAGAGGCAGGTTCCGACCGGGACGTCGCTCCGCAGCCGCAGCCGGACGGAGTCGAGGAAGAGCTCGCGCACCTGCGCCGCTGCGTCGCCCGCGGGCGGGTCCCGGCGCTCGAGCTGCCAGTAGCGGTCGAGGCGGAGCCCGCGCTCGTCGTAGGTGAGCGAGTGCGCGGGCGGCAGGCGCAGGATCCCGCCGAAGAACGTCTCCTCGGTGTGGTCGAGATAGCCCTGCGCGAGGTAGTCGCGGACGGCGGCCCCGTTCGCCCGGGCCGGGACACCGGCGAGCAGGGCCTGCGGCTCGCTGGCGAAGAGCAGGCGGTCGCCGGCCAGCGCGTAGTAGAAGGGCTTGATCCCGAACCGGTCGCGCGACGCGAACAGGCGGCGCTCCTGCGTGTCCCAGATCGCGAACGCCCACATGCCGTTGAAGCGCGACACCGCCGCCGGACCCCACTCGACGAAGGCCGCGAGCAGCACCTCGGTGTCCGTTCCCGTCCTGAAGGCGTGACCGCGGCTCTCGAGTTCGGGGCGCAGCTCCCGGTAGTTGTAGATCTCGCCGTTGTGGACGAGGCGGTAGCGGCCGTCCGCGCTCGCGAACGGCTGCATGCCCGCGCTGCTCAGGTCGAGGATCGCGAGGCGGCGGAAGCCGAGCGCGCAGCCGTCGCCCGCGAACACGTCCGCGCCGTCCGGCCCGCGGTGGGCGAGCCGCGCCGACATCTCCTCCACGAGCCCGACCTCCGCCGGACGCCCGAGCGCGACGACGCCGGAAATCCCGCACATGGCGCCTCTAGACGGCGCCGTTGCGGCGCACGACGAGGTTCCCGAGCACGAGCACGTCCATCTTCGTGCGCAGGAAGGTGTCGAGCGCCTCGGCGGGCGTCCGCACGATCGGCTCGTCCTCGTTGAACGAGGTGTTGAGCACGACCGGGACGCCGGTCTGGCGCTCGAACTCCTCGATCAGCCGGTAGTAGCGCGGCGAGACGTCGCGCTCCACGGTCTGGACGCGGCCGGTGCCGTCGACGTGGTCGACCGCCGCGAGCTCGCTCCGCTTCGCGGGGAGCGTGTTGTAGACGAGCACCATGAACGGCGAGGTGTAGTCCTGGTCGTACCACTCGCCCGTGCGCTCGGCGAGGATCGACGGTGCGAACGGCCGGAACGACTCCCGGTGCTTGATGCGCGCGTTGAGGACGTCCTTCATCTCGGCGCGGCGCGGGTCGGCGACGATCGAGCGGTGGCCGAGCGCGCGCGGCCCGAACTCCATCCGGCCCTGGAACCAGCCGACGACGTCGCCGGCGGCGATCCGCTCGGCGACCGCCGGGAAGAGCGCGTCGTCGTCGAGCCGCTCCGCCTCGAGCCCGGCGGCGGCGACGGCGCTCGCGAGCTCGTCCTCCGCGTACTCGGGTCCGGTGTAGGCGTGCTTCATGACGAAGCCGCGCGGCCGCTTCAGCTCCTCGTTCCAGACCCAGTATGCGGCGCCGACCGCGGTGCCCGAGTCGCCCGCCGCCGGCTGGACGTAGAGCTCGTCGAACGGCGTCTCGGGGCGGATGCGCCCGTTCGCGACCGCGTTCAGCGCGACGCCGCCGGCCAGGCAGAGTGCGTTCTCGCCCGTGCGCGCGGCGAGCCGCTCGACCAGGTGGAGGTAGATCTCCTCGAGCCGCGCCTGCAGCGACGCGGCGACGTCCTGCTCGTGCCTGCCGAGCTCGCCGCGGAACTCGCGCGCCGGGCCGAAGACGTCGACGAGCTTGTCGGAGTAGATCCGCCCGATCGTCGGCGAGCCGTCGTCCCAGGTCATGTCGACGCCTTCCTTGTCGTGGGTGAAGTAGTCGAGGTCGAGCTGGAAGAGGTCGCCGTGCTCGACGACGACCTGGCGCATCGCCTTCATGTGCGTCTCGGGGTCGCCGTACGGCGCGAGCCCCATCACCTTGCCCTCGTCCCCGTAGTGCGGGAAGCCGAGGTACTGCGTCAGCGCGGTGTAGAAGATCCCGAGCGAGTGGGGGAAGAGGACGCGGTCGAGCACCTGGAAGCCGTTGCCCGAGCCGACCGCGGTCATCGTCGAGCAGAAGTCCCCGAAGCCG
>DASZYW010000271.1:0-2899 GCA_035545195.1 Gaiellaceae bacterium | reverse complement strand
CTGGATCAGCGTCCGGTCCTGTGTCGGCGGTACGGAGACGATCGCGTTGCTGCCGAAGCCGACGAGGGCCACGCTGTAGCGGGACGGGATCTCCTGCAGGAAGCGGTCGGCCGCGGAGACCGCCGCGTAGAGCCGCGTCGGCGGGACGTCCTGGGCGCCCATCGAGCGCGAGGTGTCGATCGCGAGCACGATCGTGGCGTCGCGCCGCGGCACCGTGAGCGTCGCGTGCGGCTTCGCCATCCCGACCACGAGCGCGCAGAGCCCGAGCAGGAGCAACGCCGCCGGGATCAGCCGCAGCCGCCGCGGCGCGCGCTGCACGAGCGCGGGAAGGAGCGACGCGGTCGCGAACCGCTCGCCCTCCCTGAGCCGCCGCCGCTCGAGCGCGCGCCAGCCGAGCACCACCAGCGGCACCGCCGCGAGCAGGACGAGCGCCCAGGGCCGCTCGAAGCTCACTGCGCGCGGCTCCTCCCGCGCAGGAAGAGCGCGAACGCGCGCAGCCAGTCGCCCTCGGTCGAGAGGACGGCGTGCGGGACGCCGAGCGCCGAGAGCACGCGCGCGACGCCGCTCCGCTCCTCCGCCGCGGCGGCCGCGAAGCGCTCGCGGAGGACGGCGCTGCGCGTGTCGACGCGCACCTGGCGGCCGGTCTCCGGGTCGACGAGCCACACCTCGCCGACGTCCGGCAGCTCCTGCTCGCGCGGGTCGCGGATCTCGACCGCGAGCACGTCGTGCCGGGGCAGGAGCCGGAGCAGCGGCGTGCGCCAGTCGAGCGGGCCGCGGAAGTCCGAGACGACGACGACGAGCCCGCGCTGACGCGCGACCGCGCCCGCCCGGGCGAGCGCGTCGCCGATCGAGGTCGTGCCTCCGCCCTCGAGCTCCGGCTCCTGCTGCAGCGCCGTGAGCAGGCCGAGCAGCCCGTGCCGTCCCTGCGCCGGCGGCAGCGTCTTCTCCTCCGGTCCGCCGAACGTGAGGACGCCGAGCCGGTTGCCGCGCCGCGTCGCGACGTGGCCGACCGCGAGAGCGACACCGGCGGCGACATCGCACTTGCGCCGCTCCGCCGTGCCGAAGCGCATCGACGCCGAGACGTCGAGCAGGAGCCACGTGACGAGCACCCGCTCGGCGAGGTTGACGCGCACGTGCGGCACGCCGGTGCGCGCGGTCACGTTCCACTCGAGCATCCGCACGTCGTCGCCGGGCACGTACGGGCGCACCTGCGCGAGCTCGGCGCCGTCGCCGTGGCGGGAGGAGCGGTACTCGCCGGCGAGCAGCCCCTCGATCCGGCGGCCGACGTCGAGCTGCAGCGCGCGCAGGAGCGCGCCGGGGAGGTCGCCCGGTCCGGCGTACGCGCTCACGCGAGCGCGGGCGGCCGCGCCGTGCTCACCTCGGGCGCCGGCACCGCCGCCAGCACGCGGTCGAGGATCGTGTCGGCGCTGACGCTCTCCGCGAGCGCCTGGTAGCTGAGCACGAGCCGGTGGCGGAGCGCGTCCTTCGCGAGCGCGCGCACGTCCTCCGCGGTCGCGTAGTCCCGCCCGCGCAGCAGCGCGAGCGCGCGCGCCGCCTGCGTGATCGCGATCGGCCCGCGCGGCGACGCGCCGAACTCGACGTAGCCGCCGAGGTCGACGAGTCCCGCGCGCGCCGGGTTCCGCGTCGCGGTCGCGAGCTCCACGGCGTAGGAGACGAGCGCCGGGTCGACGTACACGCGCGCCACCTCGGCCTGCAGCGCGCGCAGCTCGTCGAGGCTCAGCACCTCGCGCAGCTCCGGCTGCGGGACGAGCTGCCGCTGCACGATCGTCAGCTCCTCGTCGTGCGCCGGGTACCCGATCAGGATCTTGAGCATGAAGCGGTCGACCTGAGCCTCCGGGAGCGGATACGTCCCTTCCGACTCGATCGGGTTCTGCGTCGCCATCACGAGGAACGGGTTCGGCACGGGATGCGTCGTGTGCGCGATCGTCACGTGGCGCTCCTGCATCACCTCGAGCAGCGCCGACTGCACCTTCGCCGGCGCGCGGTTGATCTCGTCGGCGAGCAGGAAGTTGCAGAAGACCGGGCCGAGCTCGGTGTCGAACTCGCCGCGGTCGGGCCGGTAGATCCGCGTGCCGACGAGGTCGGCGGGGACGAGGTCGGGCGTGAACTGGATCCGCGAGAACGAGCCGCCGAGCACGCCCGCGGTCGTCTTGATCGTCAGCGTCTTCGCGAGGCCGGGCACGCCCTCGATCAGCAGGTGGCCCTGCGCGAGCAGGCAGACGAGCACCCGCTCGAGCATCGCGTCCTGGCCGGCGATCACGCGCCGGATCTCGAAGAGCGCCTGCTCGAGCCGGTCGCTGACCTCGGCGGGCGAAAGGGACTGGTCGCTCACGTGCTCCTCCCGGTCGTGGAACCCGTGATCTTTCCAGGCGTACCTAAGTCTGGGATGAATCCCGGCTCGTGGTGGTCAGGTCGTAGACGGTCACGCCGCCGACGGTCTGCGCGGTGAAGTTCGCCTCGATCCAGCTCTGGATCGCGCTCGTCGACGCGCTCGAGCCGGGGCCGCCGAAGCCGCCTCCGCCGCGGTTCCCCGAGGCGAGGAAGTAGTGGATCCGGCCGGCGGCGACGTCCGCCTCGAACTGCGCGAGCGTCGGCGCCGGGTCGGTGCCGTTGAAGCCGCCGATCGCCATCACGGGTTCGCCGGACGCGAGCTCGACGCCGGCGACGCTGTTCGCGCCGACGCCTGCCGCGACCCAGCGGTACGAGGAGGCGTCCGTCTGCAGGAGCTTCACGAGCGCGGCGCTCGGGGTCGCGGAGTCGAGCAGGCCGCCGAGGCCGCCCTGTCCCTGTCTCGCGCCGCCGCCCGGCCCGGCGAAGCGGCCACCGCCGCGCGGGGCGAATCCCTGCCGCGGCCGCCCGCCGCCGAAGCCCTGCGGCG
>DASZYW010000270.1:0-1756 GCA_035545195.1 Gaiellaceae bacterium | reverse complement strand
GGCCGGCGTCGGTCCGTCCGGACGGCGGCTCGCCTCGGCCAGGTCGCTGCGGAGCTCGCCGAGCAGCCGCTGCGCAGACTCGTGCCGCACGCCGAGCCGCTGGCCGGCGCCGCGGAGCGCGAGCAGCGCGTCGCGGCCGCCGCCGGTCAGATGGCCCTCGGTGTCGGCACGCGCGGCCAGGACCTGGTCGAGCTCGGCGGCGAGGATCGCCTGGGCCGACCGCTCCTCGGCGGCCACGCGCGCCCAGCGCTCCTCCACCTCGACCTGGAGCCGGGCACGCTCGGCGGCCGCCGCCTGCGCGGCCGCGGCGGCCTCGCGGGCGGCCGTCTCGAGCTCGACGGAGACACTCGGGTCGAAGGCGCGGGCGGCCTCGAGATCGCCGGTCAGGACGCCGACGAGGGCGGCGGCCGACTCGCGGCGGAGGGCGACGCGCTCGCTCCCGCCGCGCAGTCCGTAGAGCGCGGCGGTGGCGCCCTCGCGCGCCCCCGCGGCGTCGGTGAGCTCCTCCTCGGCGCGCTCGCGCGCCGCGACGAGCGCGGCGATCTTCGCGTCGAGCTCGGCGCGCGCCTCGGCCGTCTGGGCGCGCTGCGCCTCGGCCTGGGCGGCCCGCTCCGCCAGGCGGGCGAGGTCGAGCGTCGCGATCGCCGCCTGGAGGCGGGCGATCTCGCCGCCCAGCTTCTCGGCCCGCTCGGCGGCGGTCGCCTGGAGCGCGAGCGGGCGGAGGCGCTTGCGCACCTCGTCCTCCAGGTCGCGCGCGCGGTCGACCTGGATCGAGACCCGTGCGAGCTTCAGCTCGGCGCGGTGCCGGCGCCGTTTGAAGCGGCCGAGGCCGGCCGCCTCCTCGATCAGCTCGCGGCGCTCGGACGGCTTCGAGTTGAGCACCGTCTCGACGCGGCCCTGCGAGATGACCGAGCGCAGGCCGCCGCCGAGCCCGACGTCCGACAGCAGCTCGACGAGGTCGATGCGGCGGACCGGGGTGCGGTTCACGAGGTACTGGCCCTCGCCGCCCCGCGACAGTCGCCGCGCCACCGAGACCTCGCTGAACGGCAGATCGGGCCACGCGCCGTCCTCGTTGTCGAAGACGAGCTCGACCTCGCACGCGTCGATGGGCTGCCGGCCCGCGGAGCCGGCGAACAGGACGTCGTCGGGGCGCTCGGCGCGCAGCTCGCCCGGGCTGAGCGACCCGGTCGCCCAGAGGATCGAGTCCGAGACGTTCGACTTCCCGGAGCCGTTCGGACCCACGACGACGGCAACGCCGGGCTCGAGCCGGACCTCGACGGGGTCGACGAACGACTTGAAGCCGCGCAGCTTGATCACCTTCAGGTGCACGCGGCGAGAGGCTAGCGCCCCTGACGGACGGCGAACCCGTCCCGGACGGGGCTTCCGGGCGCGTTCTTCTGCACGGTGCGGGGAATTCCTCGCAGGTGTGGAGGCGGCCAGCCGGGCGGCGAGCGCGCGGGCCAGGCGCTCTCGCTCGCCGCCAGGTGGAGGTGGCCGCTACTCCTCGCCGGAGGCGAGGCGCTCGAGCGCCTGCGCGGCGGCGGCCTGCTCCGCGTCCTTCTTCGAGCGACCGGTTCCGACGCCCGCGCGCTCGCCGTCGACCAGCGCCGCCGCCGTGAACGTCCGCTCGTGCGGCGGCCCTTCGACGTCGATCACCTCGTAGGACACGCTCCGCCCGATGCGGGCGACCGCCTCCTGGAGCTCCGTCTTGTGATCGACGTGGCTCGTCAGCGCGTACTCGATCCGCGACTCGAAC
>DASZYW010000269.1:0-19535 GCA_035545195.1 Gaiellaceae bacterium | reverse complement strand
GTTGATCGCGGAGTACTCGCCGCCGATCCCGGAGCCGGCGAGCACGCGGAAGATCATGAACGACCAGAAGTTCCAGGCCAGCGCCGTCGCCACGGTGAAGACGAGGTAGACGCCGAGCGTGACCATGAAGAGCTTGCGGCGACCGAAGCGATCGGTGAGGTAGCCGAAGAGGAGCGCGCCGCCGACGGCGCCGGCGAGGTAGAAGCTCCCGGCTGCGGTCGCCTGCGAGGTGGAGAGGTGGAGCGTGTCCTTCTGCGTCAGTGCGGCGGCGATCGAGCCGACGAGCGTCACCTCGAGCCCGTCGAGGATCCAGGTGATCCCGAGCGCGACGATCACGACCCAGTGCCAGCGGCTCCAGGGGAGCCGGTCGAGGCGGTTCGGGATGTCGGTCTCGACGACCTCGCCGGTCCCGCCGGTCACGCCGACCTGAGCTTCAGCAGCCACGATCTGCCAACGGCGCGGGACGCTCGGGAGTTACGCCGCTCCGCTACACTGCCGCGGCGCGGGGCGCCGTAGCTCAGCTGGTTAGAGCGCTGCACTCATAATGCAGAGGTCGGTGGTTCGAGCCCACCCGGCGCTACTCACGCGTCCACCTCGAGGTCAGAGACAAGGAAATGGCAACCGGAGTCAGAGTCGCAATCACGCTCGCGTGCACGGAGTGCAAGCGGCGCAACTATCAGACGAACAAGTCCAAGCGGAACACGCCGGACCGCGTCGAGTTCAAGAAGTACTGCCGCTGGTGCGGCAAGCACACCGCGCACCGGGAGACGCGCTAGCCGCGATGGCCCGGCAGTCCCGTCAGCAGCGGCGCGAGCGCCGCGCCCAGCAGCCCGCGCTCGCCGGCGGGCCGGCGGCGCCTGCATCGCGCCAGGGGCGGTCGGAGCCGGAGACGCAGCGCGCGCACCGCGAGAGCCGCGGGATCCCCGGGGTCCGCTTCGTCCAGGAGTCGATCGCCGAGCTGAAGAAGGTCGAGTGGCCGAACCAGCAGGCGGTCGTGAGCGGGACGGCGGTCGTGATGGTCGCCTGCCTGCTCGTCGGCACCTACCTGTGGCTGAACGACCAGCTCTGGCAATACGTCGTCCACCACGTGCTGCTGCGATAGGAGAGAGTCGAAGAATGTTCCAGTGGTACGTGATCAACACCTACTCCGGGCACGAGAACAAGGTGAAGGCCAATCTCGAGCATCGGATCGAGTCGATGGGCCAGCGGCAGCGCTTCCGCCGCGTGGTCGTCCCGACCGAGCAGGTGATCGAGACGAAGGACGGCCAGAAGGTGCAGGCCGAGAAGCGCGTGCTCCCCGGCTACGTGCTGGTCAACATGGATCTGAACGACGACGCCTGGACGGTCGTGAAGAACACGCCGGGCGTGACCGGGTTCGTCGGCGCGGGCGCGAAGCCGGTTCCGCTGTCGCAGCCCGAGGTGGACCGCATCCTCCACACCGGCGCCGGGACGGCGACGGCGGCGCGGGCGCAGGTCGAGTTCCAGCTCGGCGAGTCGGTGAAGATCACGTCCGGCCCGCTGGCCGACTTCGACGGCGAGATCACCGACGTGAACGCCGACGCGCAGAAGCTCCAGGTGATGGTGAACATCTTCGAGCGGCAGGTGCCGGTCGAGGTCGGCTTCGACAACGTCAAGAAACTGGACTGAGGTAGCAACTCGTGGCGAAGAAGGTTCTCACTCTGATCAAGCTCCAGATCCCGGGCGGCCAGGCCAACCCGGCGCCGCCGGTCGGCCCTGCGCTCGGCCAGCACGGCGTCAACATCATGGAGTTCTGCAAGGCGTTCAACGCGCAGACCGCGGACCAGAACGGCCGCATCACGCCGGTCGAGATCACGGTCTTCGAAGACCGCTCGTTCACGTTCATCACCAAGACGCCGCCGGCCGCCGTCCTGATCAAGGAGGCGCTGCGGATCGACAAGGGCTCGGGCGAGCCGAACCGGAACAAGGTCGGTCGCCTCTCCCGCGCCCAGGTGCGCCAGATCGCGGAGACGAAGCTGCAGGACCTGAACGCGCGCGACGTCGACCACGCGGCGCTGATCATCGCGGGCACCGCTCGCAGCATGGGTGTGGAGGTGGATCTGTAATGGCCGCTCGCGGCAAGCGCTATCGCAACGACCGCGGTCTCTTCGACCGCACCGAGGTCTACTCGCCGGTCGAGGCCGTCCGGCTGCTGAAGGCGATGAACGGCGTCAAGTTCGACGAGACGGTCGAGGTCCACTTCCGGCTAGGCCTCAACGTCCGCCACGCCGACGAGCAGCTGCGCGGGACGCTGATGCTCCCGCACGGCACCGGCAAGGACGTTCGCATCGCCGTCTTCGCCGAGGGCGACAAGGCGCGCGAGGCGGAGGAGGCCGGCGCAGACGTCGTCGGCTCGGCGGATCTCGCCAAGCGCATCGAGGAGGGCTTCACCGACTTCGACGTCGCGATCGCGACGCCGGACCAGATGGGCAACGTCGGCCGGCTCGGCCGCATCCTCGGCCCGCGCGGCCTGATGCCGAACCCGAAGACCGGCACGGTCACCTTCGACGTCGGCAAGGCCGTCTCGGAGGCGAAGGCGGGCAAGCTCGAGTACCGCACCGACCGCGGCGCGAACGTCCACGTCTCGATCGGCAAGAAGAGCTTCGCCGAGCGGGCGCTGGTCGAGAACTACGCGGCCGTCGTCGAGGAGATCGTGCGCGCGAAGCCGTCCGCGGCGAAGGGCCGCTACATCCGGCAGATCACGCTCACGTCCACGATGGGCCCCGGCATCCACGTCGACCCGGCGCGCACGCGCGGGATCCTCGAGGAACTCGACGGGCAGCCCCAGGAGGCAGCGGCTACAGTTTCGGCCTAACCACGACGCAGACCGCCGAAGACCACCGGCAGCCGAGAGGCGGAAGACCGGTCGAGGTGGGGCAGCGCAGAGCTTCGTGCTCGAGCCTTGGCCCGCCTCCGTGCGGGCCTCGTCGTTTCCGGAGGAAATGACGCGATGAGAAAAGAGCAGAAGGCAGACGTCGTCTCGGAACTGACCGAGCGGCTGAAGGCGGCGGAGACGCTGCTCGTCGCCGACTACCGCGGCTTGACGATGCCGCAGATCGACGCGCTGCGCACGCGGCTCCTGGAGAGCGGCGCCAAGTTCACGGTGACGAAGAACACGCTCACCCGCCGCGCCGCGGAGGCGGCCGGGGCGGACGCGCTGCTCGCGCTGCTGGAGGGCCCGACCGCGATCGCGTTCCTCGACGCCGAGGGCGACATGGTCGCGGCGGCGAAGGCGCTCGCGGACTCGGCGCGCGAGACGCGCGTGCTCGCGATTCGCGGCGGCGTCATGTCCGGTCGCGCCGTCTCGGCCGAGGAGGTCGAGCAGCTCGCGACGCTGCCGCCGCTGGAGGTGCTCCGCGGCCAGGTGCTCGGCGCGATCGTCGCGCCGGTCACCGCGCTGCTGGGCCTCGTCACCGCACCGCTGCAGAACCTGTACGGCCTGATCGACGCCCGGATCGAGCAGCTCGGCGGCGAAGTCGCCGTCGAGGCGCCCGAGCCGGTCACCGAGGAGGCGCCCGCTGCCGAGGAGGCACCGGCGACTGAAGAGGCATCCGCGGCTGAGTCGCCCGAAGAGGAGGCTCCCGAGCCCGCCGCAGAGGAAGAGACAACCACCGAAGCAACGGAGGAGAGCGAGTAATGGCTGCAGTCGACACCATCTTCGAGCAGCTCGGGAGCATGAGCGTCCTCGAGCTGGTCGAGTTGAAGAAGAAGATCGAGGACGAGTGGGGCATCACCGCCGCCGCTCCGGTCGCCGTGGCGGCCGCGGGCGCGCCGGCCGCAGGCGGCGACGGCGCCGCAGCGGAGGAGAAGACCTCGTTCGACGTCGTCCTCGCCGCGGCGGGCGGCCAGAAGATCCAGGTGATCAAGGTCGTGCGCGCCGTCACCGGCCTCGGCCTCAAGGAGGCGAAGGACCTGGTCGACTCGGCCCCCAAGCCGGTCAAGGAGGGCGTCAACCAGGAGGAGGCCGACTCGATCAAGGCGCAGCTCGAGGAGGCCGGCGCCACGGTCGAGCTCAAGTAGTTCCCGCAACAGTCTGTTGCGTGCTGCAAGAGCGAGGGGCGCCGTGAGGCGCCCCTCGCTTCTTGAGACGTGCTTCCTATTGACTACATCCGAGGAGCGCGTTACGTTCCGCACGTTCTAGAGGGCACGGTGCGGCGGCTTGCAGGGTGGTCGCCGCCCAGGGTGGATGTTCCGTCTGGGAGGCGGATGTGAGACTGCGGGGCCTGCTGGTCGTGCTGGCGCTGTTGGGATCCGTCGCGATCGTCGTCGGCGTGGCCTCGGCGAGCCCGACCGGCCCGACCGCCGCGATGGTCTCGCTGCCCGGCCAGATCGCCCCCGGCAGCGACGTCGCACTCGACTGCTCCCCCTCGGACGACGGCGCCGGCTCGATCGTCTCCTGCGCCTGGACGGTGGACGGCACCCCCGTCGGAACGGGCGACCCTGCGACACCGGTGCACTGGGCGGCGACCGGGCTCGGCGACCACACGATCGGGCTGACCGTCACCGACGACGAGGCGTCGCCGCAGAGCGACACGCTCACGGTGACCGTGCTCGTGAACTCCACTCCGGTGATCGACTCGGCGAACGTCTCCGACAGCACCCCGACGGTCGGCAGTCCGGTGACGCTCTCGGTGACCGCGCACGATCCGGACGGCGATCCGCTCGACTACTCCTGGACGATCCTGTCGGCGCCGTCCGGCAGCGCGTCGACGCTCTCCGACCCGAGCGCCACGAGCACGTCGATCACGCCGGACGTCGCGGGCCAGTACGAGTTCCGCATCTCCGTCGCCGACCAGAGCTCCTGGGCCGGCACGGAGCTGTTCTTCACCGCGCAGGCGCCCGCCTCGGCCGCGGCCAGCGCGGGCTTCAACGACATCACCTACTACCGGCCGGACGCCTCCGTCGACTCCGTCGGCGCGTCGGACTCGGTGCCGCTGACGCTGGGCTGGTGGGCGTACATCTTCAACCGCACCGCGGTGCCGCTCGACGACCCGACGATCTCCGTCGACGGCAGCTCGCAGACCTTCACGCCCTCGGTCTCGTTCCCGCACACCGAAGGCCCCGGCTCGTCGCTCGGCAACCACGGCAGCTTCGCGATGACGGCGCTCGACGGCGCGCAGGGGGACGCCGGCGTCTCGACGTCGGGCTCGCTCGGCTTCGACGCGTCGCGTTCGACGGACACGACGACGATCCCGCCGGGCGGCGGCGACGTGACGCTGACCGTGAACCTGACTCCGCAGTCGTTCCCGGCATACGCGGCCACGATCGGCGTCGACTTCTCGAACGACCCCGCGGTGACCGTGACGGGGATCACGGGGCCGGCCGCGGATCCGGACGCCGCCGCCGACTCCTCCTTCGACGGCACGACCGCGTCCTGGGCGTCGGCCGTGAACGGCGGGACGACCTACACGACGACGTTCGACCTGCACGTCGACAACGCGACGGGCGCCGACGAGACGTTCAAGCCGGGCGCCTACGTGCAGCTCCAGTCGGCGCCGCAGCTCCTCGGCTCGGGCGGGACGGGATCCTCGACGACCATCTCCGACTCCCTCTTCGGCGGCACCGGAACCTTCTCGACCACGACGCCGGACGTGACGTGGCAGCAGCGCTACGACATCGCCTACAGCGAGGTCGACTTCGCGGAGCAGGCGCCGGCGCAGGCTCAGGCGAATCCGCAGGCGCTCGCTCAGGACCAGAAGATCGAGAACCTCCCGTGGCTCCCGTCCGTCGACTCGATCTCCGCCGGAGACACGGACGACAACGGCACCATCGGCTGGCGCGGCGAGATCGACAACTTCACGACCGCGCTCGTGCCCTCGCCGGCGATCTCGCTCGACGGCACCGCGCGGAGCTTCTCGCCCGACCCCGGCGGATTCCCGCTCACCGCGAGCGGCGGCGACCTCGGTCAGGGCCAGAACCTCCGGCTCGACCAGATCTCCGCCGGCGGGCCGGGGACGTCCGCCGACTACAGCCACATCTCGTCCGGCTACGACGCCTCGCGCACCTTCTCCACCACGTCGATCCCTCCGGGCGGGACCACGCAGCACGTGACCGTGTCGATCACCCCCCAGGACTCGTCCTTCGCGGGCGGGAGCCTCTCGATCGAGGTGGAGCCGAATCCGGACGGCGGTCCGGCCGTCGCCGCGATCGACACGAACTCGATCGAGTACCCCGCGCTGACGACGGAGACGGACGCGGGCGCGCCGCCGCCGAACGCGAACGACGTCCAGTGGAACATCGACGGCGCGATCGTCGGGCACGCGTACACGCTCGCGCTCGACGTCGTCGTGCCGAACGGCGGCTCGAGCTCGTTCACGTACAAGCCGTTCGTCGTCGTCCGTGCCGGGCACTCGTCGCAGCTCCCGAACGATCCGGGCACGACCTCGACGACGATCGACGACCCGGACGAAGGCGGCACCTTCACCTTCTCGAGCACCT
Organism: Gaiellaceae bacterium; assembly: GCA_035545195.1. Taxonomy (GTDB): domain Bacteria; phylum Actinomycetota; class Thermoleophilia; order Gaiellales; family Gaiellaceae; genus Palsa-739. The sequence goes on along the minus strand of DASZYW010000269.1, from coordinate 13,079 downwards.
CGGCGGTCGACTGGTCGCGCGTGCAGAGCACCGAGGTGAGCTCGTACTTCAGCGCGATCTACGCCCCGCCGTTCAGCGGCTCGGTCGACCAGCCCACGGTCGCCGCGCACGCAGGGTCGACCGTGAACGAGACCGTGACCGTCACCCCGACGAACGGCTTCAGCGGCGCGGTGAACGTGAACCTGAGCGGTGCGCCCGACGGGAGCGGCAACCCGACCTCGACGCCGGGCGGCATCTACCAGAGTGGGCACTGGGACACCCTGAACGTCGGGCCCGGGAGCGCGAGCGAGCCGACTCCGATTCAGGTCGACTCGAGCGTCGCGCCGGGCGACTACACGGTGTACCTCGCCTTGAGCAGCTTCGGGGAGGCGACGCAGTTCGTCCCGGTGACGATCACGGTCACCGCGGCGCTGCCGCAGGCGCAGGCGCGCGACACCCGCGAGACCGATCTCATCACCCCGTCGGGGCTCGACGCGATCGGCGCCGGCGACCAGTACGACGCCAATCGCAACTGGCGGATCTCGATCCAGAACACGGGCTCGAGCACCGTCACGGGCGCGCAGATCCATCTCGGCAGCGCGACCGCGGACTGGAGCCCGAGCAGCTTCGTCCCGGCCTTCCCGCAGGACGCCGGCCCGCAGGATCTGGCGCCGTTCGGGAACCTCGACCTGACGGGCCTCGAGTGCTGCACCAACGGGCAGCTGCCGATTGTCGACGTCCCCGACGCGACGTCGGGCTTCGACGCCCAGCGCTCGACGCTCTCGGGGAACTGGGACATCACCAGCGGCGGCACGCAGACCGCGGTGGTGACGGTGACGCCGCAGGTCTCCGGCGACCTGGAGATCGACTTCCAGCCGGAGGACGGGTCGAACCACGCCTACGGGAGCGTCGACACCGCCGACGTCCAGCGCTCCGCCGTCGACGACAACGGCCAGGGCGACTACACGCAGGGCTACAACGCGACCTCCGACTTCGTCTTCTGGCGGATCGGATCCGCGCAGGTCGGCAAGACGTACACGCTCACCGTTCCGATCGACACCACCACGGACGGCGTCGGCAAGCCGCGCGTCGGCATCGCGCTCAGCGCCTATCCGCAGACGCAGCCGCAGCCCGACCCCTCCACCGACACCGCGACGTCGATCCAGGACGACGAGCTGGGCGGCACGATCGACTACTCGACGAGCTCCTCGGTCTCGTGGCAGCGCGTCACCGAAGACCGGACGAACGTCACGTTCCAGGGCGTCTCGCCTGCGCCGTGGACGCTTGCGATCGACCAGCCGGCCGTGACCGTCCCGGCCGGAGCGAGCTTCGACGAGAACGTGACGATCACCCCCGTCGGCGGCGCCAGCGGCAGCGTCACCTGCTACATGAGCTCCACGCCGGACAACTGGTACTGGAACGGCGACCCCAACGTCTCGTTCGGCCCGGATGCGGGACACACGACCATCTCGGAGCAGACCGACAACGGCACCGCCCCGGGCACCTACCACCTCTCCGTCGCGTGCAACTCGACCGACGGCTACTGGCAGTACGCGGACGTCGACGTCACGCTCACGCCGCCGGTTCCCTTCGCGTACGCGAACGACGAGCGCTACCAGAACGTCCAGTTCGACCCGTCGGTCGACGCGGTCGGCGCGACCGACTCCAACCAGGGCAGCGAGACCTGGCGCGGCGACATCTCGAACAACGGCAGCCTCGTCCTGCCCGCGCCGCAGATCTCCCTGAGCGGGTACGACCACGGCGCCTGGAACTTCACGCCCGATCCCGGCGCGGGCCCGTTCACGGCCGGCCCCGGCCCCGACCTGAACCAGTACGACGGCTTCGAGCTCGACACGCTCAACGGATGGGACAACAACACGCAGCAGCCGTCGTCGTCGATCGAGGACACACCGGTCGTCACCGGCTACGACGCGTCGCGCTCGTTCCCGAACGGCACGACGATTCCCACCGGCGGCGGCCAGGAGGACGTGGTCGTCACCGTCACGCCGCAGGACGGCTCGCTCTCCGGCGGCTGGATCTCCGTCGGCGTGGCCACCGACTGGTACAGCGACACCTCCGGGCAGATCGATCCGAACAGCGTGACCGTCTCGTCGCTGACCGACGGCGAGTTCGGCGGCACGCCGAACTTCAACGATCCGAGCGAGATGAACGTCTACATCGGCAACGTCACCGTCGGGCAGACCTACACCGTCAGCTTCACCGTCGACGTCGCCAACGACGGGCCGCCCGTCGAGTACAAGCCGGAGATCGGGATCGGCGTCGGCTCGCAGACGCTGCTCGGACAGGTCGTCGGCACGAGCGCGTCGATCCCGGACGCGGTACTCGGTGGGACGTTCTCCTACTCGTCGAGCGCGGACGTCGCCTGGCAGCGTCAGATCCAGAGCTCGGTCAACACCGAGTTCCAGCCGCTGACCGTGCCGGAGTACACGACGTCGCTCGACCAGTCGGAGCTCACGATCCAGCAGGGTCAGAGCGCGAACGTGAACCTCACGCTGACCCCGGTGAACGGGTTCGCCGGCGACGTGTCGCTCTCGCTCGCGGGGAGCAACGCCCCGAACCCCTGGGCGCCGCCGCCGCACGGCGTCGACCTCAGCGGCGACTGGTCCGATCTCACCCTCGACGGCTCCGACCCGGCGACGAGAACGCTCGGGATCTCGATCGCGGGCGACACCCAGCCGGGCACGTACACGGTCTACGTCGATACCTACGCGTTCTCCCACGGGCCCGCGCAGTTCACGCCGATCACGCTGACGGTCACCGCGGCGCCGCCGACGGCGCACGTCGGGCTGGGGCCGATCTCGACCATCACGCTGCCGAACACCGTCGACGCGCTCGGCGCCACGACCCCGAAGCAGAACGTCCGCACGTGGTTCGCGTACATCCTCGATCTCGGCGGCACGACCATTCCGGCGCCGTCGATCACCTATCAGGGCACGACGCTGACCTTCAAGCCCGCTCGGACGTTCCCGCTCACCGAGACCGGCCCGGACCTGACGAGCTTCGGCAGCGTTCTCGAGAGCACCGCGCTCGACGGCCAGCCGGGCGACTCGTCCGCCAAGTCCTCCGGGACGGCGGGCTTCGACGTCTCACGGACAGGAGCGCCGGCCGCGATCCAGCCCGGCGGCGGCGTCCAGAACGTCAGCGTGTCGGTCACCCCGCGCGACCCGAGCTTCAACTCCGCCTACATCGACGTGCAGCCGGCGAAGCTCCTCCCGGGCGCGACGATCGTCCCCGGCAGCGTCGTCTCGCCGACGAGTGGCGACGACGTCACGCTCGCCCCTGACGGCACCGACCTGACGTGGGCCGCGCTGATTACGACCGGCCAGACCTACACGCTGACCTTCCAGGTGACCGTGCCGAACGGCGGCGCGACCGCGCTCATCTACAAGCCCTGGGTCGAGGCCGGTGTCGACGGCTTCCACGAGCTCGGCCCGGACACGGGTAGCGCGACGACGCTCAACGACGGCGTCCTCGGCGGAGACGTCACCTTCTCGGCCGGCGCGAGCGTCCACTGGACGGCGCGTCACCTCCAGCCCGAGAACGACGTGATCCTCTCGGCGCAGGCCGACCCGCAGCTCGTCGTGCCCGACCACTTCACGGTCACGGCTCCCGCGCAGGTCGTGGCGGGGACACCGTTCTCGGTGCGGGCCACCGCGTACGACGCCTCCGGCACCAAGCTGACCGGCTACTCGGGGCCGGTGTCGCTCGACGACGGCACCCACACGCTGCAGGTGACCGGCCTCTCCTGCGCGAGCGGCGCGTGCTCGGCCACGGTGACCGTGCCCGGCGCCGCGCCGTCCGACACGATCACCGTCACCGACGGCGGCTCGTCGGCGTCGGGCACCAGCGCGCCGTTCGCAGTCGCGGGCCCGCCGACCCGGTTCCTCGTCAAGATCGCGCCCCACACGCTTCCCGCCGGCAGCAACCTCGTCGTGACGGTGACGGCCCTCGACGCGAACGGGAACCCGGCCGCCGCGTACTCCGGTCCCGTCTCGTTCGCGGACTCGAGCGGTCCGCTCGTCGGGACGACCGTCTCGCCCTGGACGAACGGCGTGGCCAAGTACGACATCGAGCCGCCGACCCCGGACCCGGCCGACGTCGTGACGGTCGACGACGCGAGCGGCCTCGGGCCGGCGGTCACCGGACAGAGCCCGTCCTTCGTCGTCTCCGGACCCGCGACGCACTTCGCGGTCTCGCTCGGCGCCACGCGCGCGGCGCCCGGAGCCCCCGTCGCGGTCACGGTCACCGCCCTCGACTCGTCGGGCTCGGTCGCGACCGACTATGCCGGTGGCCCCGGCTTCGCGCTCTCCGACGAGAACGCTCCGAGCCAGCTCGAGTGGACGCCCGGCTCCGATGTCTGGTCGCACGGGATCGGCACGATCACGGTCGCGTTCGCCCAGGCCGGGTCGGACGCCGTCACGGCGACCGACGGGGCGATCGCCGGTACCAGTCCTCTGATCACGATCTACGGGACGCTCGACCACTTCGCGGTGACCGCTCCGGCCTCGCTTCCGGCCGGCGGCACGGGCACGCTCACCGTCGTCGCCAAGGACGGGGACAACCAGACGATCGCCGACTACGCCGGACCTGTCGCCGTCGCCGAGAACGGCCCGGGCGGCCTCTCGTTCAGCGGTCCGTGGACCTGGAAGAACGGCGTCGGCCACGTGTCCTTCTCCTTCTCGACGCCGGTGGCGGCCGACACGCTGACCGCGACCGACGCGTCCGGGGCGTCCGACCCGGCCGCCACGGGGACCAGCGCCTCGATCGTCGTCTACGGCGCGCCCGCCTCCTTCACGGTGACCGTCAAGCCGGCCACGGCGCCCGTCGGCTCGGCCCTCTCCTTCACGGCGGTCGCCAAGGACGCGCTCGGCAGCGTCGTCGCGAACTACGACGGGACCGCCACCGCGACCTACGCGGACAACCTCGGCCCGGTCTCGCCGAGCGGCGTCTCCTGGACGAACGGAACCGGGAAGGGGACGCTGACCGTCGCCGCGCCCGTCAAGGCGGACGTCCTGACCGTGGCCGACGGTCCGGCGAGCGGCTCCAGCAAGGCGTTCAACGCGGTCGGGCCCGCGACGCACTTCACCGTCACGGCTGCCCCGACGACGCTCAAGCGCGGGGGACAGCTGACCGTGACCGTGACCGCGCTGGACGCCGTCGACAACACCGTGACCTCCTACGCCGGCCCGGTGACGTTCGCCGACCTCGGCGGCACGGCGACGGTGACCGTCGTCAGCCAGGCGTGGGCGGGCGGCGTCGACAGAGCGGTGCTCACGGTGTCCGACGCGCCCAGGAGCGCCGACTCGATCACGGTCGCCGACGCATCCGACTCGTCCGTCAGCGGCTCGAGCAACACCTTCACCGCGAAGTAGTCCGGAACCGACCTCTTTACGCCGTCCAAGGCCCGCGCTACAGTGCGCGGGTCGCCCCGGCAGTCGCCGACGGGCGCCGCTTGCGGTGAAGGGGCTCGATCCGGTACCCTGGCTGGTTGCGCCGCCGATCCGTACGCCTGCACGTTTGACGCCCATTTTCCGCTGAGCTCTGCACGTCCCCAAGGGAGGCTGTTTCTTTGACCACCACGGTCGCTTCGCCCCGCGCGCGTAAGACCTTTTCCCGCATCGAGCACGTTCTCGATCTTCCGAACCTCATCGACATCCAGAAGGCGTCCTTCCAGTGGTTCCTCGACGAGGGACTGAAGGAGACGATCGACGACATCTCGCCGATCGAGGACTACACCGGCACCCTCGCAGTCGAGTTCGCCAGCTACGAGTTCGGCGAGCCGACCGTCTCGATCAAGGAGTGCCGCGAGAAGGACCTCACCTATCAGGCCCCGCTCCAGATGATCGTCCGCTTCGTGAACAAGGACACGGGCGAGATCCGCGAGCAGAAGGTCTTCATGGGCGACTTCCCGATGATGACCGAGCACGGCACGTTCATCATCAACGGCACCGAGCGCGTGATCGTCACGCAGCTCGTCCGTTCGCCGGGCGCCTACCTGATGGAGCCGAAGGACCCGACGAAGCAGGTCTTCACGGCCAACCTGATGCCGAGCCGCGGCTCGTGGCTCGAGCTCGAGATCGACAAGAAGGGCATCGTCTACGCCCGCATCGACCGCAAGCGCAAGCTGCCGATCACGACGCTCCTCCGCGCACTCCCCGCCGAGGACCCGTCGACCGGCTTCGCGCTCGACACGTCGACGAACGAGGCGATCCTCGCCCTCTTCGACAACTCGTCGTACATCGTCAGCACCCTCGACAAGGACCCCGCCACGCGCGAGGAGGAGGCCCTGATCGAGGTCTTCAAGAAGCAGCGCCCCGGCGAGCCGCCGACGCTCGACAACGCCCGCAACCTGCTGCGCGCGCTCTTCTTCGACCCCAAGCGCTACGACCTGACGAAGGTCGGCCGCTACAAGCTGAACCAGCGGCTCGGCGTCAGCGTCCCCGAGGACGTCCGCGTCCTCACGACCGAGGACATCGTCGCGCTCGTCCGCAAGCTGCTGGAGCTGCCGACGAAGATCGGCGTGCCGGAGGACTCGAAGGACTTCGCCGCCGAGGCGTCGTCGCTGCCGCGCGCCCCGATCGTCAACGACCTAGACGAGTACGAGCACTTCGGCAACCGGCGCCTGCGCACGGTCGGCGAGCTGATCCAGGAGGCGTTCCGGGTCGGCCTCTACCGCATGGAGCGCGTCGTCCGCGAGCGGATGACCACCGAGGACGTGGACACGATCACGCCGCAGACGATCATCAACATCCGGCCGGTCGTGGCGGCGCTGAAGGAGTTCTTCGGCTCCTCGCAGCTCTCGCAGTTCATGGACCAGACGAACAGCCTGGCCGGGCTCACGCACCGGCGCCGCCTGTCGGCGCTCGGCGCCGGCGGCCTGACCCGCGAGCGCGCCCCGATCGAGGTCCGCGACGTCCACCCGACGCACTACGGCCGGATGTGTCCGATCGAGACCCCGGAAGGCCCGAACATCGGCCTGATCGGCTACCTCGCCTCGTACGCGACCGTCTCCGAGTTCGGCTTCGTCCAGACGCCCTACAGAAAGGTCACGGGCGGCAAGGTCACCGACGAGATCGTGTACCTCGACGCCGTCGAGGAGACGAAGTACGTGATCGCGCAGGCGAGCGCCCGGCTCGACAAGAACGGCAAGCTCGTCGCCGACCAGGTGCTCTGCCGCTCCTCGGAGGGCGAGGCCGTGATGGCCGCCGCCAAGGACGTCCAGCTGATGGACGTCTCGCCGGCCCAGATCGTCTCGGTCTCGACGGCGCTGATCCCGTTCCTCGAGCACAACGACGCGAACCGCGCGCTGATGGGCGCGAACATGCAGCGCCAGGCGGTGCCGCTGCTCGTGCGCCAGGCGCCGCTCGTCGGCACCGGCCTCGAGTACCGCGCGGCGGTCGACTCGGGCGACGTCGTCGTCGCGACGAAGGCCGGCTCGGTCGTCGACGTGGACGCCGAGAAGGTCGTCGTCGAGTCGAAGGACGGCCGCGACGAGTACTCGATGACGAAGTTCATGCGCTCGAACCAGGGCACCCTGATCCACCACAAGCCGATCGTCCGCCTGGGCGAGAAGGTGAAGGCGGGCCAGGTGCTCGCGGACGGCAGCTCGACCGACGAGGGCGAGCTCGCGCTCGGCGCGAACCTGCTCGTCGCGTTCATGCCGTTCGAGGGCTACAACTTCGAGGACGCGATCGTGCTCAGCGAGCGGATCGTCAAGGACGACATCCTCACGTCGATCCACATCCACGAGTACGAGATCGACGCCCGCTCGACGAAGCTCGGCGACGAGGAGATCACCCGCGACATCCCGAACCGCTCCGAGGAGTCGCTCGCGCAGCTCGACGAGCGCGGCGTCGTCCGGATCGGCGCTGAGGTGGGGGCGGGCGACCTGCTCGTGGGCAAGGTCACCCCGAAGGGCGAGACCGAGCTGACCGCCGAGGAGAAGCTGATCCGCGCGATCTTCAAGGAGAAGGCGCGCGAGGTCCGCGACACGAGCCTCAAGGTGCCGCACGGCGAGGGCGGCGTCGTGATCGACGTCAAGACCTTCTCCCGCGACAACGGCGACGACCTGTCGCCGGGCGTGAACGAGCTCGTCCGCGTCTACGTCGCCACGAAGCGCAAGATCGCGGAGGGCGACAAGCTCGCCGGCCGCCACGGGAACAAGGGCGTCATCTCGCGGATCGTCCCCGAGGAGGACATGCCGTTCCTCCCGGACGGGCGGCCCGTCGACATCGTCCTCAACCCGCTCGGCGTCCCGAGCCGCATGAACATCGGCCAGGTGCTCGAGACGCACCTCGGCTGGGCGGCGGCGCACGGCGTCTTCGCCGAGAACGGCGACGCCAAGAAGGACGTCGACTGGAAGCACCGCCGCCAGATCGTCAACGGCGGCAACCCGAGCGCCGTGGCGACGCCCGTCTTCGACGGCGCGACGCCGGCCGACGTCGACGAGGCGCTGATCCAGTGGGGCAAGCAGAACCCGGACTCGCCGATCCAGTTCGTCGTCGACCCGAAGCGGCCCGAGGGCCGGCAGTGCTCCGGGAAGGTGCAGCTCTACAACGGCCGCACGGGCGAGCCGTTCGAGCAGAAGGTCACCGTCGGCTACATGTACATCCTCAAGCTGCTCCACCTGGTGGACGACAAGATCCACGCGCGCAGCACCGGCCCGTACTCGCTCGTCACCCAGCAGCCGCTGGGCGGCAAGGCGCAGTTCGGCGGCCAGCGCTTCGGCGAGATGGAGGTGTGGGCCCTCGAGGCCTACGGCGCCGCGTACACGCTGCAGGAGATGCTCACGATCAAGTCCGACGACACCGTCGGGCGCGTGAAGGCGTACGAGGCGATCGTGAAGGGCGAGAACATCGCCGAGCCGTCCATCCCCGAGTCGTTCAAGGTGCTGCTGAAGGAGATGCAGTCGCTCGCCCTCGACGTCCACGTCCTCTCGGACGAGGGCCGCGAGGTCGAGGTGCGGGAGGAGGAGGACGAGCTGCTCCGCGCGGCGGAGGAGCTCGGCATCGACCTCTCGCCCGGCTCGCTCCGCGCCGTCGGCCGCGAGCCCACCGCCGAGGAGGCGGAGGAGGGCCAGGAGCGCGTCGACCAGGACGGCGAGCTGACCCTGCCCGCGGACGAGTCGCTCGGCGACCTCGAAGACGTCGAGGTTGCGGACGACGGCGGCGGCGACAAGGACGACGGCGACGAGCCGGTGGACGCAGACCTCGTAGACCTCGAACTCGAAGACTGACCGAAGGGGCGATTAGAGACTTGATCGACATCAACGACTTCGACGCGATCCGGATCGGGCTCGCGTCGTCGAAGCAGATCCGCGACTGGTCGTCGGGCGAGGTCACCAAGCCGGAGACGATCAACTACCGCACGCTCAAGCCCGAGCGGGACGGCCTGTTCTGCGAGCGCATCTTCGGGCCGACGCGCGACTGGGAGTGCTACTGCGGCAAGTACAAGCGCGTCCGCTACAAGGGCATCATCTGCGAGCGCTGCGGCGTCGAGGTGACCCGGCAGAAGGTGCGCCGCGAGCGCATGGGTCACATCGACCTGGCCGCGCCCGTCTCGCACATCTGGTTCTTCAAGGGCGTTCCGAGCCGGATCGGCTACCTGCTCGACATCGCGCCGCGCGAGCTGGAGAAGGTGCTCTACTTCGCCGCCTCCATCGTCACCGCGGTCGACGTGGAGAAGCGGGCGTCCGACCTGAACCAGCTCGAGGACCAGGTGCGCGCCGAGTCGGAGCGGATCGACGTCGACCGCGACGAGGCGCTCGCCGCGCTCGAAGACCGGCTCGCCCGCCGGCGCGACTACTTCGCCAAGGGCAAGGAGCGGAACTTCGACGAGGACGACGACTTCTGGGCCCGCGGCCTGAACAACTGGGCGGAGGAGCAGGTGCTGCCCCCGCTCGACCAGGCGCGCGCGCTCGTGTCGGGCCTCTTCGTCGAGCTCGTCCCGAAGATCACCACCGAGGACGCGAAGAAGATCCGCGAGCTCGTCCGCAACGCGGCGATCCGCGACGACCGCAGGCTCGCCCCGCGCGAGCTGGAGCAGGTCGCCGTCGCCGCCGAGCAGATCAAGGCGGCGATCGCGCCGCTCGAGAAGGAGCTGGAGAAGGCGACCGGCTCCAAGAAGGGCGCGATCACGAAGCACATCCACAAGATCGTCGACACGCTGCTCGCCGGCGGCGAGCTGTCCGAGGACGACCAGGCGGTCGTCGCGGGCGTCGACGCGAAGAACCTCGAGAAGGCGCGCGAGTTCGGCAACGGGCTGCTCAAGGACACGATCGAGGCGATCGAGCCGGAGTCGGACGTCCGCGAGCTGGCGAACGACCTCTGCCTGCGCACCGACGGCCGGATCCAGAAGGAGGACCTGGACGCGATCACGCAGTGGGCGCTCAAGGTCCGCGAGATGTACCTCGACATCGAGTCCCGCCGCGAGGACGCGCGCGAGGCCGCGGTGGACGCGGTGCGCCGGCTGGAGCAGACGTGGCAGCTCTTCCGCGAGCTCGAGCCGAAGATGATCGTCAACGACGAGCAGATCTTCCGCGAGCTGAAGGACCGCTTCGGCTCCCCGTACGGCTTCGGCGTCTACTTCCGGGGCGGCATGGGGGCGGAGGCGATCCGCGACCTGCTCAAGGATCTCGACCTCGAGCTCGAGGTCGCGACCCTGCGCGAGACGATCCGCTCCTCGAAGGGCCAGAAGCAGCAGCGCGCGATCAAGCGCCTGAAGGTCGTCTCGGCGTTCGTCACCTCGGAGAACCGCCCCGAGTGGATGATCCTCGAGGCCGTGCCGGTGATCCCGCCGGAGCTGCGCCCGATGGTCCAGCTCGACGGCGGCCGCTTCGCGACCTCCGACCTGAACGACCTCTACCGCCGCGTGATCAACCGGAACAACCGCCTCAAGCGGCTCCTGGATCTCGGCGCGCCGGAGATCATCGTCAACAACGAGAAGCGGATGCTGCAGGAGGCCGTCGACGCGCTGTTCGACAACGGCCGCCGCGGCCGCGCCGTGACCGGCCCGGGCAACCGGCCGCTCAAGTCGCTCTCCGACATGCTCAAGGGCAAGCAGGGGCGCTTCCGCCAGAACCTGCTCGGCAAGCGCGTCGACTACTCCGGCCGGTCGGTGATCGTCGCCGGCCCGCACCTGAAGCTGCACCAGTGCGGCCTGCCGAAGCTGATGGCGCTCGAGCTGTTCAAGCCGTTCATCATGAGCCGGCTCGTCGACCGCAAGATCGTCCAGAACATCAAGGCGGCCAAGCGGCACGTCGACCAGATGCACGCCGAGGTCTGGGACATCCTCGAGGAGGTCATCCAGGAGCACCCGGTTCTGCTGAACCGCGCCCCGACGCTGCACCGCCTCGGCATCCAGGCCTTCGAGCCGACCCTGGTCGAGGGCAAGGCGATCCAGGTCCACCCGCTCGTCTGCCACGCCTTCAACGCGGACTTCGACGGCGACCAGATGGCCGTCCACGTCCCGCTGTCGGCGGAGGCGCAGGCCGAGGCGCGGATCCTGATGCTCTCGGCGAACAACATCCTCTCGCCGGCCAGCGGGCTGCCGCTCGCGACGCCGAGCCAGGACATGGTGCTCGGCTCGTACTACCTGACGTACTCCGACAAGGACCTGACCAAGCTCGCGGCCGAGGACATCGACCCGCGCCCGAAGCGGTTCCGCAGCGAGGAGGACGTCGAGTTCGCGCTCGACGCGAAGCAGATCGGGCTCCAGCAGCCGATCGAGTATCTCTGGAACGGCGCGCTCGTCGTCACCACGGCCGGTCGCGTGATCTTCAACGCCGAGGTCGACCGTGCGCTCACCGAGGCGGTCGGCCACCGGAACGGCGGCGGCGAGGACACGTACCACGAGTTCATCAATCGCACGCTCTCGAAGAAGGAGCTCGGCGACTTCATCTCGGTGCTCGTCCACCAGTACGGGGCGCACGCGGTCGCGGTGGTGCTCGACACGATCAAGGATCTCGGCTTCCAGTACGGCACCAAGGCGGGTGTGACGATCTCGAAGAACGACATCATCGTGCCGCCGGACAAGGAGAAGATCCTCGGCGGCTACGAGGAGCGCGTCGCGAAGGTCGAGCAGGCGTACGAGCACGGCCTGATCACCGAGTCCGAGCGCCACGAGCAGATCACCAGCGTGTGGACGGAGGCGACCGAGGAAGTCGCGAAGGCGATGATCGACAACCTCGACGAGCTGAACCCGATCTTCATGATGGCCAACTCGGGCGCCCGCGGCTCCTTCGCGCAGCTCCGCCAGCTGGCCGGCATGCGCGGCCTGATGGCCAACCCGAAGGGCGAGATCATCGAGCGCCCGATCAAGGCCAACTTCATGGAGGGCCTGTCGGTGCTCGAGTACTTCATCTCGACCCACGGCGCGCGCAAGGGTCTCGCCGACACCGCGCTCCGCACCGCCGACTCGGGCTACCTGACGCGGCGTCTCGTCGACGTCTCGCAGGACGTGATCATCCGCGAGCTGGACTGTGGGAGCGAGGAGTGCGTCGAGCTGCCGCTGTTCCTGCCGGACGGCCTGAACAAGAGCGTCGCCGGCCGGATCGTGGCGGAGGACGTCCACAAGCCGCTCGCAAGCGGCAAGCCCGGCAAGACCGTCGTCGCCTCCAAGGGCGACGAGATCACGATGCCGAAGCTGCGTGAGATCGTCGAGGAGCTGGGCGAGGAGGCGGAGACCTTCTCGATCCCGGTGCGCTCGGTGCTCAAGTGCAAGGCGGAGACCGGCGTGTGCCGGGCCTGCTACGGCACCTTCCTCGCCACCGGCGAGCTGTCCGAGATCGGCGACGCGGTCGGGATCATCGCCGCGCAGTCGATCGGCGAGCCGGGCACGCAGCTGACGATGCGGACGTTCCACACCGGCGGTGTCGCCGGCGCGGACATCACGCACGGCCTCCCGCGCGTCGTCGAGATCTTCGAGGCGCGGAACCCGAAGGGCGCCGCGGAGCTCGCCGAGATCGCAGGCACCGTCGCGATCGAGGAGACCGAGCGCCAGCTCAAGCTGACGATCGTCCCCGACTCGGGCGACGAGGACGCCGAGGTCTCGGTCACCGTCCCGCGCCGGACGCGGCTCCT
>DASZYW010000268.1:0-4572 GCA_035545195.1 Gaiellaceae bacterium | reverse complement strand
GCGAGCACCGCGACGCCGAAGACGCCGCCCAGCTCGCGGATCGCGTTCGTCGCGCCCGACGCCTTGCCCTGCTCGACGCCGCGGACGGCGCCGAGGACGACGTTGGCGACCGGCGCGAAGAAGAGCGCCATGCCCGCGCCGGAGAGGACGAACGCGCCGATCAGGTCGGCGTACGGCGTCGCCGGGCCGGTGACCGCGGCGATCCAGAGCAGCCCCGCTCCCTGCATCGTCAGCCCGAGCGTCATCAGCCGCTCGCCGCCGACGCGGTCGGAGAGCGCGCCGGCGATCGGCGCGACGAAGATCGGCATCGCCGTCCAGGGCAGGATCCGCAGCCCCGACTGGAGCGGCGAGAGTCCCTGCGCGGTCTGGAAGTACTGCGCGAGCAGGAAGATCGAGCCGAACATCCCGAAGAACATCAGCAGCGAGGCGACGTTCGCGAGCGAGAAGGTGCGGTCGCGGAAGAAGTGCATCGGCAGCATCGGGGCGCGGGCGCGCAGCTCCCAGGCGACGAACGCGGCGACGAGCAGGGCGCCGGCCACGATCGGCGCGACGATCCCGAGCGACGTCCAGCCGTGCGCGTTGCCGCGGACGAGGCCCCAGACGATCCCGAGCAGGCCGGCGCTGGCGAGGCCGAGGCCGGGCAGGTCGAGGCTGGAGTCGGCGCCGTGCGTCTCCTCGAGCCGCCGCCAGGCGAGCGGGGCGAACACGAGGCCGATCGGCACGTTGAGCCAGAAGATCCAGTGCCAGGAGATGCCGTCGACGACGGCGCCGCCGACGAGCGGGCCGATCGCGATCGCGAGCCCGCCCACGCCGCCCCAGATCCCGAGCGCGAGCCCGCGCCGCTCCGGCGGCACCGCCGCCGAGAGGATGGTCAGCGTGAGCGGTGCGACGATCGCGCCGCCGGTGCCCTGGAGGGCGCGTGCGACGTCGAGCATCGTCGCGCTCGTCGCGAGCGCGGAGAGCACGGACGCGCCGGTGAAGAGCAGCAGCCCGAGCGAAAAGAGGCGGCGCCGCCCGAAGCGGTCGCCGAGCGCGGCGCCGGTCAGGAGCAGGACCGCGAACGTGAGCGTGTACGCGTTCACCGTCCACTCGAGCTGCGAGATCGACGCGTGCAGCGAGCGGCGGATCACGGGGAGCGCGGTGGTCACGACGAGGTTGTCCAGGCTGACCATGAAGAGGGCGACGGCGGTGATCGCGAGCGTCCACCCGGTCTTGCCCTTCGTAAGATTGTGAGTCATCACTTCCTCCAAGGTGAAAAAAAGAGAGACGTCAGTGCGCCTGGCGGCAGCCGTCGAGCAGGTCGCTCATCCAGGGGTCGGGGTTGTCGTCGATCTGCATCGAGGCGAGGACGTTGAGCAGCATCCCCTCCGCGAAGAAGTGCCAGACCACGGGCCAGTCGGCGCCCGAGACACGGCGGACGTAGGCGACGAGGTCGCCGTACCCGGCGCGGACGACGGCGCGGACCTCGGGGTCCTCCGAGGCGACGTAGGCCTGCATCTGAGCCCGGAGCCAGGTGCGATCGCTCTCCAGCTGTGCCATGTAGGCGTCGCCGATCGCGTCGAGAGCCTCATGGCCGCGCTTGCCCTCGGCGGCCCGCTGGAACATCTCGAGCGTCTCGCGGAAGCAGCGCGCGGTCGCGGCCTTGAAGAGCTCCTTCTTCGTCCCGAAGAGACGGAAGAGGTAGGGCTGGGAGATCCCGGCCCGCCGGGCGATGTCCTCCGTCGAGGTGCCGGCGAAGCCCTTCTCGGCGAACTCGATCATCGCCGCGTCGAGGACGTCGTCCTTGCGCTCGGCTGCGGAGAGTCTGGTCGTCACCGAGTTCACGCTCCAGATAGTAAGTGATGACTCACTTGTTTGTCAAGACGCGCTCGTAGATCTCGACCAGCTGGCCCGCGACGACGTCGACGTCGTGGAGCTGCTCGGCGTAGGCGCGCGACGCTTCCCCGAGCTGCCGGCGGCGCGCGCCGTCCGCGACGAGCGGCCGCAGCGTCTCGCGCAGCGTCTCCTTCGTCGTCCCGACGAGCGGAACCTTCACGCCGTACGCCTCCTCGGTCCGGCGCACCGCCTCGTCGTGGAGGAACGTCACGACCGGCTTCCCGAGCGCAAGGCACTCGATCGCGAACACCCCGTACCAGCCGGCGTTGAGCTGGTCGACGACGATGTCGGCGTCGCGGAACTGCTCGAACGCCTCGTCGTGCGTCAGTCCCTCGACGATCTTCAGGTCGGCGTCGAGGCCCTCGCAGGCGGCGACCACGACGTCGGTTCCTTTGCGGCGGCGCGACGACGGCGCGTGCAGGATCACCGGCCGCGTGCGGGTCTCGTCCGGGATCGCGGGTTCGATCCGCGACACCTCGATCCCGGGCAGGACGACGTCGGCGTGCGGCACCCAGCGGATCGCGTCGTAGCTCCCGACGATCTCGGCGTCGGCCCGCAAGCCGTAGGCGAGCTGCTCGCGCGTCTTGCCGCGGATGTCGGAACCCAGGTAGTGGTAGATGCCGCGCTTGCCGGCGGCGTGCAGGAGCCGGAACTGGAGCGAGGCCGGCACGAGCGTGACCGACGAGTAGAAGTGGAAGACGTCGTAGCGCGGCAGCAGCTGCGCGAACGCCGCCCACTGGCGGGCCTGCCGGCGGACGAAGCCCTTCTTCGGCAGCTCGAGCGAGCGATCGGCCTCGTGGTGGAGCGGGTAGCGGTTGAAGACGACGAGGTCGGACTCGATCCCGCGGCGGCGCAGGGCGAGCGAGTTCGCCCACGGGATCCCGGCCGTGTTGACCGGGCAGTGCAGGACGCGGAGCGTCACGAGAGGTCGACGCGGTTCTCGGCCATCTTGCGCAGCATGACCTCCCGCTCGGCGTCGATCAGGGAGAGCATCGTCTCGCGCATGGTCTCGCCGGGGAAGACCCAGATTTCCGGGTGGACGAGCAGCTGCAGCCAGTCGAAGGCGCCCGCGCGGAGGTCGTCGTGCGGGCAGCCCTGCCGCCAGTGCCGGTTCGAGTCGGAGCGGTAGCGCTCGACGTCGAACCACGGCGCTGCGTACGCACTCGTCCAGCCCTCGACCGGCGCGCTCATCGTCGCCGGGTCGGGCGTGTGCCAGGCGAGCACGCGGTCGAAGCGCGGATCCTCGGGCGCGTCGGGCTGGAGCGCGTGCAGGCCGACGCGGTGCCCGAGCTCGCGCAGGCGCGCCAGCGCCGCCTCGCCGTCGCGCGAGTCGAGGTTGTAGAACTGGCTGCGCGTCATCAGGAAGTACGTCGCGCGCACCCCGCGCTCCGCCTCCAGCTCGGCCATCGCCGTCGCGGCCTCGAGCGACATGTCGACGTCGTGGCGGAGGAAGAGGTCGCCGGCCTGCGGCTCGTGGTCGAAGAACGCCCAGCGGTAGCCGCCGGCCTCGGCCGCGTCGAGCAGCTCGCCGTAGTGCTCGAGGTCGAACGGACAGTTCATTCCACGTCGACGTCGACGAGCGCGGCCGCGTCCTCGGAGCGCTGCAACGCCTCCGGGCCGGTGTCGCCGAGCGCGACGACGTAGCCGCGGCGGTCGCCGTCCCGCTGCACCGGCCGGATCGTCTCGCCGGGGACGATGTAGCTGGCCGCCTGCACGACGCCGGGCGCCTGCAGGACGCGCTCGAGGCTCGCCTCGGCTTTGACGCGGCCGACCGGCAGCGGCCCCGGCTGGGCGGTGAAGAAGCGGATCGCGACGGGCTGGCGGAACTTCGGCACCACCTCGTCGTCCGGGATCTCCTCGCCGAGCGCGAGCTTGAGCGCGACATCGACGAGGTTGACGCCGGTCGCGTGCTGGACGAGGTCGGCCATCTGGCCGCCGGGGATCCGGGCCGCGACCTCGATCATCAGGATCCGGCCGTCGGGATGCGCGATCAGCTGGGGGAAGCCGATCCCGTTGCGGAGGCCGAGCGCGAGCAGCGTCTCCTCGACCATCGCCTCGGCGCGCTCGGTGCCGTCGCCGTTGAGCGAGGCGGGGTAGGCGTGGATCCAGCCGACTGCGAAGCCGACACCGGGCGGGCGGTGGCGGTCGGAGAGGGTGAGGTGGGTGACGCGGCCGTCGCGGACGACCGCCATCGCGTTCATCTCCATGCCCTCGACGAACTCCTCGACGATCACCTCGCCGCCGCGCGAGAGCTCGAGCGACAGCGGGAAGAGCTCGGGCAGGCCGTCTGCGGAGTCGAGCCGGAAGACGCCGCGCTGGCCGCCCGAGTCGGCGGGCTTGATCACGAGCGGGAAGCCGACGTGCTCGCACGCGGCGTACGCCTCCTCCAGCGTGCGCGCGGAGCCGAAGCGCGGCTGGGGGATCCCGGCGGCCTCGAGGCGGCGGCGCATCTCGACCTTGTGCGTCAGCCCGAGCGCGACGTCGACGCCGATCCCGGGCAGGCCGAGCGCCTCGGCGACGGCGGCGACCGAGACGACGGCGCGGTCGGAGGTGATCGTGAGCACGCCGTCCGGCTGCACCTTGCGGGCGAACTCGATCGCCTTCGGGATCTCGACGAAGTCGACGACCTCGGCGACGTCGGCGTCGCCGAGCGCGAGCGCGTCCGGGTTGCCGTCGCAGGCGGCGACGCGCAGCCCG
>DASZYW010000267.1:0-8667 GCA_035545195.1 Gaiellaceae bacterium | reverse complement strand
TGCTGCGCCGCCCTTTTCTCGCTCCCGTCATCTCGGAGCGCTCGCTGTGAGCGTCACGCTCGGCGAGGGGACGACGCCGCTGATCGCGGCGCCGCGCGTGTCGGCCCGGCTGGGCGTCGAGGTCTGGCTGAAGCTCGAGGGGGCCAACCCGACCGGGTCGTTCAAGGATCGCGGGATGGCGGTGGCCGTCTCGCGCGCGCTCGAGCGCGGCGCCCCGGGAGTCGTCTGCGCCTCCACCGGGAACACCGCCGCGTCGGCCGCGGCGTACGCGGCGCGAGCCGGGATCGAGGCCGCGATCGTGATCCCGTCGGGGGCGGTCGCCGGCGGGAAGCTCGCCCAGGCGCGCGCCGTCGGCGCACGAATCGTGGAGATCGACGGCGGGTTCTCGGCCGCCTACGAGGCGTCCCTCGAGCTGGCGTCCAGCGAGGGCTACACGGTCGTCAACTCGACGAACGACGACCGGATCGAGGGACAGAAGCGCGCCGCCTTCGAGGTGCTCGAGCAGCTCGGCGACCTCCCGGACGCGCTCCTGCTCCCCTACGGCGGCGGCGGGAACACGAAGGCGTACGCGCGCGGCTTCCAGGAGGCGCGGGGACGGCTGCCGCGTCTCCATCCGGCGCAGGCCGAGCGGCGCGACGACACCTTCGCCTCGGCGATCCGGATCGTCGAGCCGGTGCACCGCGCCGAGGTCGACGAGGCGGTCGAGCGCTCGGGCGGCTCGGTGGTGACGCTGGGCGAGCAGGAGCTCCGCGCCGCCTGGCTCCGGCTCGCCCGGGACGAGGGCGTCTTCTGCGAGCCCGCCTCCGCCGCCGGGATCGCCGCACTCGAGCACGGCGTCGCGAAGCCGGGCGAGCGCGTCGTCTGTGTGCTCACGGGGCACGGCCTCAAGGACCCCGACGCCGTCGCGAGGGCCGCCGCGTGATCGTGCGCGCCCCCGCGACGAGCGCGAACCTCGGCTCCGGCTTCGACGTGGCCGCGGTCGCGCTCGAGCTCTGGAACGAGCTCGAGCTCTCGCCGCGGAACGGCTCGGCGCCGGATCGGGAGCATCTCTCGGTCCGCGCGTTCGCCCGCTTCGCCGATCCGGAGCGCTGGTCGTTCCGCTTCACCGACCGGATTCCCCGCGAGCGCGGGCTCGGCTCGAGCGCCGCGGTCGTCGCGCTCGGTCTCGTCGCGGGCGCGGCGGTGGCGGGGCTGGAGCCGACGGCGGACGAGCTGCTGGCGGAAGGGCTGGAGCTCGAGGGCCATCCCGACAACCTCGCGGCTGCGCTCGCCGGCGGCGTCTGCCTGACCTGGGACGGACGGATCGCCCGGATCGCGGACGACGTCCCGGCGACCGCCGTCGCCGTGATCCCGCGCGACCGGCTGCGGACGGCCGACGCCCGCGCCGCGCTCCCGGCGACGATCGAGCATCGAGACGCGGTCTTCAGCGCCGGCCGCGCCGCCCTGCTCGGCGCCGCCCTCGCCGCCGGCGACCCGCGGCTCCTCTCCGCCAGTGCGGAGGACCGCCTGCACGAGCCCTATCGCGCCTCCTCGGCGCCGCATCTCGCCGCGATCCGCGACGAGCTCCCCGTGGGCGCGCTCGGGGCGACCCTCTCCGGCTCGGGGCCGACCGTCCTCGTCTGGGCGGAGCGGGAGCGCGTCGGCGAGGTCGTGCTCGCGCTCGCCGAGCGGTTCCCCGAGCACGACGTCCTCCACCTCGCGGTCGCTGCGACCGGAGCAGGCCTCGTATGAGCGATCCGTACTCGCGGCCCAGCGATCCCGCGAAGCGGCGCAGCGCCGCCCTGACCGACGGGATCGACCGCGCGCCCGCTCGGGCGATGCTCAAGGCCGTCGGTCTCGACGACGACGCGCTCGCGCGGCCGCTGGTCGGGATCGCGACGACCTGGATCGAGACGATGCCGTGCAACTGGAACCAGCGCGAGCTGGCCCGCCACGTCCGCCGCGGCATCCTCGAGGCCGGCGGGACGCCGGTCGAGTTCAACACGATCGCGGTCTCGGACGGCGTCTCGATGGGCACGGAGGGGATGCGGGCGTCGCTCGTCTCCCGCGAGACGATCGCGGACTCGATCGAGCTCGTCGTCCGCGGCCACCTGCTCGACGGGCTCGTCTGCCTCGTCGGCTGCGACAAGACGATCCCCGCCGCCGTGATGGCGCTGGCGCGCCTCGACGTGCCCGGGCTCGTCCTCTACAACGGCTCGATCGCGCCCGGCCGCTTCCGCGACCGGGACGTGACGATCCAGGACGTGTTCGAGGCGGTCGGCGCAGCCGCAGCGGGGACGATGAGCCCGGCCGACGTGCACGAGCTCGAAGGTGCCGCGTGCCCCGGCGCGGGCGCCTGCGGTGGCCAGTTCACGGCGAACACGATGGCGATGGTGGTGGAGCTCCTCGGCATCGCGCCGTCGGGTCTGAGCGGCGTGCCGGCGACCGACCCGGCGAAGCCGGAGGCCGCCTTCGAGAGCGGGAAGATCGCGATGCGGCTCGTCCGCGACGACGTCCGCCCCTCGCAGCTGCTGACGCGCGAGGCGCTCGAGAACGCGATCGCCGGCGTCGCCGCCTCGGGCGGCTCGACGAACGGCGTCCTGCACCTGCTCGCGATCGCGGACGAGCTCGGCATCGAGCTGACGATCGACGAGTTCGACGCGATCGCCGCCCGGACGCCGATCGTCGCCGACCTCAAGCCGGGAGGCCGCTTCGTCGCCACCGACCTGCACGCGGCGGGCGGCGTCGCGCTCGTCGCGCGCGAGCTCCTGAAGGCCGGCCTCGTGCACGGCGACGCTCCCACCGTCGACGGGCGCACGCTCGGGGAGATCGCGAACGCGGCCGTGGCGACGCCCGGCCAGCAGGTCGTCGTCCCGATCGAGACGCCCCTGAAGCCCACGGGCGGCCTCGCGATCCTCCGCGGCAACCTCGCGCCCGACGGCTCGGTGGTCAAGCTCGCCGGCCACGAGCGCCTCTTCCACTCCGGCCCGGCGCGCGTCTTCGACTCCGAGGAGCAGTGCTTCGCCGCCGTCAAGGCGAAGCAGATCCGTCCGGGAGACGTCGTCGTCATCCGCTACGAGGGCCCCGCCGGCGGCCCCGGCATGCGCGAGATGCTCCACGTCACCGCCGCGCTGGTCGGCGAGGGCCTCGGGGACGAGGTCGCCCTCGTCACCGACGGCCGCTTCTCCGGCGCGACGCACGGCCTGATGGTCGGACACGTCGCCCCCGAGGCGGCCCGCGGCGGTCCGATCGCCGCGCTCCGCGACGGCGACACGGTCGAGCTCGACGTCGAGGCGCGGGAGCTGCGCGTCCTGCTCGGCGAGGACGAGCTCGCCGCGCGGCTCGCCGCCGTCGTCCAGCCGGAGCCGCGCTACCGCAAGGGCGTGCTCGCCCGCTACGCCGCGCGTGTGTCCTCCGCCTCGGAAGGCGCGGTGCTGCGCTGATGTTCGCTTTTGGGCACTTCATTTCCGATAGCGTGAAGGCGACAACGGAAGCGGGCGCGTCCCGCTCCGCATCGAGAGAGGCTGAGGGAACCGGCCCTGTGACGCCTCGGCAACCTGCGCGACCCGCGCAAGGTGCCAATCCCGGTCGGATGCCGAGCGACGGACGAAAGGAGCCCGTGTAATGCCCGCTACCGCACTTCGCTGCAGGGTCTGCGAGACGCTCTTCCCCCTCGACCCGGTCGGGGTCTGCGCCCGCTGCTTCGGGCCGCTCGACCCGATCTACGACCGGGACGAGCAGCGCCGCACGGTCAGCCACGCGTCGATCGCGGCCGGGCCGCCGTCGCTCTGGCGCTACGAGGCGCTGCTGCCCGTGGCCGCGCCGGCGGAGCAGCGGCTCGCGCCCGGCCTGACCCCGCTCGTCGCCGCGCCCCGGCTCGCCGAGCTCGTCGGCGTGGGGGAGCTGTGGCTGAAGCTGGACACCGCCAACCCGACCCACTCCTTCAAGGACCGCGTCGTCGCCGTCGCGGCGGCGAAGGCGCTCGAGCTCGGCTGCACGACGCTCGCCTGCTCCTCGACCGGCAACCTCGCCAACGCGGTCGCCGCCCGCGCGGCCGCCGAGGGAATCGAGGCGGTCGTGCTCTGCCCGGCCGACCTCGAGCCCGAGAAGCTCGTCGCGACCGCGATCTACGGCGCCCGGATCCTCGCGGTCGCGGGCAGCTACGACGACTGCTCCCGCATCTCCGTCGAGCTCTCGTTCGAGCTGGACTGGGCGTTCGTCAACGTCGGTCTGCGCGCCTACTCCGCGGAGGGCTCGAAGACGATCGCCTTCGAGGTCGCCGAACAGCTCGGCTGGGAGCTCCCCGACGCCGTCGTGGCGCCGATCGCCTCCGGCGCGATGTTCTCGAAGCTGCACCAGGGCTTCGCGGAGCTGCTCGAGCTCGGGCTCGTCGACGGCATCCCGCCGCGCCTCGTCGGCGGCCAGGCGGAAGGGTGCGCGCCCGTCGCGACGGCCTTCCACGACGGCGGCAAGATCCGGCCCGTGCGGGCGGCGACGATCGCCCGCTCGCTCGCGATCGGCAGCCCGGCGGACGGCGAGCTCGCGGTCGAGACGGCCCGGGCGTCGGGCGGCGCCGTCCACGCCGTCCCCGAGGACGAGGTGGCCGAGAACATGGCGCTCCTCGCCGAGACGACCGGCGTCTTCGGCGAGACCGCGCCCGGCGTCACGGTCGGCGCCCTGCGCGAGGCCTGCCGCCGCGGCGAGCTCTCGGAGCGCGACCGCGTCGTCCTCGTCGTCTCCGGCGACGGCCTCAAGACCCCGTCGGTCGTCGCCGACCGGCTCGCACCGATCGCGGTCGAGCCCGACGCCGACTCGATCCTGGAGCTGCTCGGTGTCCAGGTCTAGACCAACCACGACCCAAGGAGGTGCGCCATGAGAACCGGCCCGCGGACGGGCTTCCGGTGGACGCCGGAGACGATCGCCTACGCGATCAGGCTCTGGCATCGCAGGCACAGCCGGACACCGTTCACGAGCGAGTGGGACCAGGCGGGAGAGAACCATCCCTCCCGTCAGACTGTGACTCGCGTGTTCGGGAGCTGGAACGAGGCGATGATCGCGGCCGGGTTCGACCCGCGGCCGCGCGGACGCCCGCGGAGCACGTTCGCGGAGGAGGCCGCCTAAGCGGATGGCGAACCCGAAGGTGATCCTCCTGCCCGGCGACGGAGTCGGGCCGGAGGTCGCGCACGAGGCGCGACTCGCGCTCCAGCTCCTCGCCCCCGACGTCGAGATCGAGGAGCACCTCCTCGGAGGCGCGGCGATCCGGGCAACCGGGACGTCGCTGCCCGACGAGACCCTGGCCGCCTGCCGCGGCGCCGCAGCGGTCCTGAAGGCCCCGATCGGCGACCCCGAGTTCGACGCGCGGGACAACCGGCCCGAGGTCGGGATGCTGCGCCTGCGCGCGGAGCTCGACACGTACGCGAACCTGCGCCCCGCCGTGGCGGGCGAGGTCGACGTGCTGATCGTGCGCGAGCTCGTCGGCGGCCTCTACTTCGGCGCGCGCGGCGTCCGCGACGACGGCACCGTCTACGACACCTGCGAGTACCACCCCAGCCAGATCGAGCGGATCGTGCGGCGCGGCTTCGAGCTCGCGCGCTCGCGCCGCGGCCGGCTGCTCTCGGTGGACAAGGCGAACGTGCTCGACACCTCGCGCCTTTGGCGGCGAATCGTCGACGCGCTCGCGCCGGAGTATCCGGACGTCCAGGTCGAGCACATGCTCGTGGACAACTGCGCGATGCAGCTCGCCACCCATCCGGAGCGCTTCGACGTCCTCGTGACCGAGAACATGTTCGGCGACATCCTCAGCGACCTCGCCGCCGCTGTCACCGGCGGGCTCGGCCTGGCGCCGTCGGCCTGCCTCTCCGACTCCGGCCCCTCGATCTTCGAGCCGGTGCACGGCTCGGCGCCGGACATCGCCGGCCGCGGCGTCGCCAACCCGACCGCGATGCTCCGCTCGACCGCGCTGCTGCTCGAGCACGGCCTCGGCCGCAGCGAGGAGGCGGCGGCGCTCGCGCGTGCGGTCGACCTCGGGCTCGAGCTCGCCCCGACCCCCGACCTGGGCGGCACCGCCTCCACGGCCCGCCTCGGCGAGACGATAAGGGCACAACTGTCCGTTGACGGCATCGCGGCGGGCGCCTAGGTTCTAGGCGATGGCGTCCGCGCCCGTAGCCGCGCAGCTCATTCCGTTCATCGGTGGCTACTCGGCGTACGCCTTTATCGGCTAGCCGGCGCTTTCGCTCCCCCGCCGCCGCCGGCTAGCGCACAGAGATCCGCGGGATCCCTCTCCGTCCACGGAGGAACGCCAGATGAGCGCCACCGAACCCACCCGATCCGTCGTCCGTTACGCACTGACCCACCCCGACGCCTGCTCGTGCACCGATCCGATCCCGGTCGAGCGGGCCGAGAGGAAGGGCGCGGCCGTCACCCTCTGCCTGCGCTGTGGCCTGCGCGTGCCGATCCGCCTACGCCGATGAACCCTCCCGTCGCGTATCCGGGGCCTCCAGGCTCGCACACCGCAGCCGCTGCGGCCGCGCTCTTCCCCTCGGCGCCGCGCCTCGCCGTGAACGGCTTCCGCGCCGTCGCCGACGCGGTGGTCGGCGCCGCCGCCTGCTTCGGCGTCCTGCCGATCGAGAGCTCGCTCGCCGGCTCGGTCGCCGAGACCCACGACCTGCTCTACGAGCGCGCCCTCTCGATCGTCGGCGAGACGATCCTCCCGGTCACGCACTGCCTGGGCGCGCTCGGCCGGGTCGAGCTCGACTCGATCCGCGCCGTGCACTCCCACCCGAGCGCGTTCGACCAGTGCAGGTCGCTGATCGCCCGCCTGCCGAACGCGCGGGTCGTCCCCGCCTCCACTACCTCCGACGCGGCGCGACGAGTGGCGGAGGTGGGGGATCGGACGCACGCCGCGATCGCGTCCGAGGAGGCGCTCCGTCTCTTCGGACTGGACGTGGTCGTCGCCGACGTGGCGGACACGCCCACGTTCACCCGCTTCGTCTCGATCGCGCCGTTCACGCGCATCGACCGCGAGGAGAACCCGCGGACGGCGTTCTCGTTCGCGACCGACCATCGTCCCGGCGCGCTCTTCCACGCGATCGAGCCCTTCGCGCGGGAGGGGCTTGATCTCGTCCGCCTCGTCTCCCGGCCGCTGCCCGCGACTCCCTGGCGCTACCGCTTCGACGCCGTCGTCGCCGGCCACCCGCTCGACCCGAAGGTCCGGCTGGCGCTGCGCGAGCTGGGCGAGCGGACGGCGGCCCTTCGTGTCGTCGGCATCTACCAGGGACATCCCGAGGAGGCGGCGTGAGCGAGCTGGAGACCGTCCCGAGCTCCGACCCCGTCGTCGTCCAGGTCCGCCGCGAGATCTCCGACCTCGACCGCGCGCTCGTCGAGCTCGTGAACAAGCGCCTGCGCCTGGTCGGCAGGCTGAAGCGCTACAAGGACGAGCACGGCATCGGCTTCGTCGACCTCGGCCGCGAGGAGTGGATGCTGCGCTACCTGCAGCGCGCCAACCGGGGCCCGCTCTCCGAGCAGGGCCTGAGCGAGCTGTACCACACGCTGCTCGACCTGATGAAGCGCGAGGTGCTCGCGGCCGAGCGGGCCTCCTAGTCGAAGGCGCGCACCGCCTCCTCCTGCGCGTCGCGGAGGGCGAGCGCCCGGTTGAGCGCGTTGACGACCGCGCGCAGCGAGGCGGTGACGATGCTCGGGTGGACGGCGACGCCCCAGACCGGCTCCCCGTCGACCTCGACCTCCACGTAGGCCGCGGCCACGGCGTCCTCGCCGCTCGCGGTCGCGTGCTCGTGGTAGTCGAGGACGCCGAGCTCGTGACCGGTCCCCCCGAGCGCGTGCACGAGCGCCGCGATCGGCCCGTTGCCCTCGCCGCCGAGCTCGAGCGGCTCGCCGTCGCGCCGGAGCTGCGCAGTGAGCCGGTCGCCGAGCTCGCCCGCCTCGTGAACGTAGGAGACGAGCTCGAACGGCACGTCGAGATCGAGGTACGCGCTCCGGAAGAGGTCGTGGATCTCCTCCGCGGAGAGCTCGCCTCCCTCGGCGTCCGCGATCGCCTGCACCTTCTGCGCCAGCTCGACCTGGAGGCCGCGTGGCAGCTCGAGCCCGTAGCGGTCCTCGAGCAGGTAGGCGACGCCGCCCTTCCCCGACTGGGAATTGACGCGGATGATCGCCTCGTAGGTGCGGCCGACGTCGCGGGGGTCGATCGGCAGGTAGGGGACGTCCCAGGCGGCGTCGGCGGGCCGGCGGCGCTGGGCGTGCATCCCCTTGCGGATCGCGTCCTGGTGCGACCCGGAGAAGGCGGTGTAGACGAGGTCGCCGACCCAGGGGTGGCGCGGGTGCACGGGCAGCTCGTTGCACTCCTCGACGATCCGCTTCGCCTCGTCGATCTGCGAGAGGTCGAGCTGCGGGTCGACGCCCTGCGTCAGCAGGTTGAGCGCGATCGTGACGATGTCGACGTTGCCGGTGCGCTCGCCGTTGCCGAACAGCGTCCCCTCGACGCGCTCGGCGCCGGCCATCAGCCCGAGCTCTGCCGTCGCGACCGCGGTGCCGCGGTCGTTGTGCGGATGGACGGAGAGGATCGCCGCGTCGCGCTGCGAGAAGGTGCGGGCGAACCACTCGATCCGGTCGGCGTAGACGTTCGGCGGGAACTGCTCGACCGTCGTCGGCAGGTTGACGATCATCTTCTCGTCC
>DASZYW010000266.1:0-9957 GCA_035545195.1 Gaiellaceae bacterium | reverse complement strand
GACATCGTCGAGAACGCCGACGCGATCGAGGACGAGGTCGAGGACAGCTAGGGCTAGACGCCCGCGAGCAGGAACGCGCGGGCCTCGCGCGCCATCTCGCGCGCGATCACGAGCCGCTGCACCTCCTGGGTGCCCTCGTAGATCTGCGTGATCTTCGCGTCGCGCATCATCCGCTCGACCGGGTACTCCTTGATGTAGCCGTAGCCGCCGAGGATCTGCACCGCCTCGGTGGTCGCGTACATCGCGACGTCGCCGCACTTGAGCTTCGCCATCGCGGAGGCCTTCGTCAGCTCCGGCCCCTCGACGCCCGCGTCGGCCATCTGCCCGAAGCGGTAGAGGAGCCCGCGCGCGGCCTCGCACTCGGTCTCCATGTCGGCGAGCTTCGCCTGGATCAGCTGGTGCTGCGCGATCGGCCTGCCCATCGTCTCGCGGGTCTTGGCGTACTCGAGCGCGTAGTCGGTCGCGCCCTGCGCGATCCCGAGCCCCTGCGCCGCGACGCCGGGCCGCGAGCGGTCGAGGATCCGCATCGCGATCTTGAAGCCCTCCCCCTCCTCGCCGAGCAGGTTCGCGGCGGGGATCCGCACCGCGTCG
Organism: Gaiellaceae bacterium; assembly: GCA_035545195.1. Taxonomy (GTDB): domain Bacteria; phylum Actinomycetota; class Thermoleophilia; order Gaiellales; family Gaiellaceae; genus Palsa-739. Next base: position 9,366 of record DASZYW010000266.1, on the reverse strand, counting down.
AAGGTCAGCTCCCCGGTCGTCGAGCCGGAGATCCCCATCTTCGGCTCCAGCCGCGCGACCGCGAACCCGGGCGTGTCCGCCTCGACGAGGAACGCCGAGATGCCGGAGTGGCCCGCCTCCGGGTCGGTCTTCGCGAAGACGGTGTAGAGGTTCGCGACGCCGGCGTTCGTGATGAAGCGCTTCGAGCCGTCGAGCACGTACTCGTCGCCCTCGCGGCGCGCGGTCGTCCGCATCGCGGCCGAGTCGGAGCCTGAGCCGGACTCGGTCAGCGCATACGCGGGCAGCCACTCGCCGGAAGCGAACTTCGGCAGCCAGCGCTCCTTCTGCTCGTCGCTGCCGGCGAGCTTCAGCCCGAGCGAGCCGAGCTCCTGCACGGCGAGGATCAGCGCCGAGGTCGCGCAGACCTTCGCCACCTCCTCGATCGCGATCAGCGAGAGCAGCGCGCCGGTGCCGAGGCCGCCGTACTCCTCGGCGAAGAAGAGCCCGAAGATGTCGTTCTCGCGGTAGAGCTCGACGACGTCCCAGGGGAACTCGTGCGAGAGGTCGATCTCGGCGGCGCGCGGCGCGATCCGCTCCCGCGCCAGCTGGCGGACGAGGTCGCGCAGCTCGCGCTGCTCGTCGCTGAGGACGTCCCAGGGCACGCGCCGATTCTACGCAGTGGAGGTGCGGCGGCATCCCGATTCGGCAGGCGCGTTCTCGGCAGACGATGAGGACGTGCGGCTGCTGGAGGACAACCCCGTCCTGCTGCTCTTCGTCGTGGCGGCGCTCGGCGTGCTCGGCGCTCGCATCCGGGTGCGCGGGATCTCGTTCGGCGTCGCCGCGGTGCTGTTCGCCGGGATCGGGCTCGGCGCCGCCGACCGGAAGCTCGCGGTGCCGGAGGAGATCTGGATGCTCGGGCTCGCGCTCTTCGTCTACACGGTCGGGATCGCGAGCGGCCCGGGCTTCGTGCGCGCGCTCCGGCGGCGCGGGCTCGCCGCGAACGCCGCCGTACTCGGCGCGCTCACCGCGGCGGCCGGCGCGGCGTTCCTCGTCCACGTCGCCGCCGACGTCGCACGCGGCTCCGTCGCCGGTGCGTTCGCCGGCGGCGAGACGAACACGCCTGCACTCGCCGCGCTGCTCGAGGCGGTGCGCCACGCGACGCGCCACGAGGCCGCCCTGCCCGTCGTCGGCTACTCCCTCTCCTATCCGCTCGGCGTGCTCGTGCCGCTGCTCGCCGTGCAGCTCGTCCTGCGCCACCGGCTCGGCACCCGCCCGCGCCTCGTCTCGCGCAGCGTCGTCGTGGAGCACCCGGCGGGCGCGCTCGGCGCGGTCAGCCGCCGCCACGAGGCCGCGGTCACGTTCGGGCGCATCCGGCACGCCGGCGCGCTCGCCGTCGCCACCGACCGCGTCGAGCCTGCGGTCGGGGACGTCGTCAGCGTCGTCGGGCTCCCGGAGGACGTCGCCGAGGTCGTCGCGGAGCTCGGGCACGAGGCGGACGACCGGATCGAGCTCGACCGCCACGAGCTGGACTTCCGGCGGATCGTCCTCTCCAGCCGCGCCGCCGCCGGACGCCGTCTCGGCGACCTCGGCCTGCCGGCGCGGTTCGACGCGACGGTGACCCGGATCCGGCGCGGCGACCTCGACTTCGTCGCGCAGGAGGACACGATGCTCGAGCTCGGCGACCGGCTCCGCGTCGTCGCGCCGCGCCGCCGCATGGACGAGATCTCGCGCTTCCTCGGCGACTCCTACCGCGCGCTCGGCGAGATCGACGTCCTCTGCTTCAGCGTCGGCATCGCCGCGGGGCTCGCGCTCGGACTCGTCCCGGTCCCGCTCCCCGGCGGCGGCACCTTCACGCTCGGCTTCGCCGGCGGGCCGCTCGTGGTCGGGCTCGTGCTGGGCGCGCTCGGCCGCACCGGCCCGCTCGTCTGGCAGCTGCCCTACACCGCGTCGCTGACGCTGCGCCAGTTCGGCACGATCGTCTTCCTCGCCGGGATCGGGATCCGCGCCGGCAGCTCCTTCGGCTCCGCGGTCTCCGACCCGTCGTCGGCGTACGTCTTCCTCGCCGGCCTGCTCACGACCGCCGCCGCCGTCTCCCTGCTCCTGCTCGCCGGGACGAAGCTCCTCCACCTCTCGCCGGAGACCCTGGCCGGGACGATCGCCGGGATGCAGACGCAGCCCGCCGTGCTCGCGCTCGCCGCGGAGCGCGTCGACGACGACCACGAGCTGAACGTCGCCTACGCGGCGGTCTATCCGCTCGCGATGGTGGCGAAGCTCGTGCTCGCGGTGATCCTGCTCGGCTAGGCGGCGCTACTCCGGCTCGTGGCAGACGGCCTCGACGTTGTTGCCGTCGGGATCGAGGACGAAGGCGCCGTAGTAGTCCTCGTGGTACCAGCGCAGGCCGGGCGGGCCGTTGTCGGTGCCGCCTGCGGCGAGCGCGGCGGCGTGGAACGCGTCGACGGTGGCGCGATCGTCGCAGGCGAACGCGATGTGCACGCCCGTCGTGTACGGCTCGCGCTGGTGGAGCCAGAACGTCGCGCCGCTCGGATGCTCGAAGCCGACGACGCCGTGGTCGGGCCACTCGACCCGGACCGTCCAGCCGAGCACCGCCAACGCGGGCTCGTAGAAGGCGCGGCTGGGCGCGTAGTCGCGCACGTTGGGGCCGACATGGTCGAACATGCGTACATGATCCTCCGGAACGGGACGATTCGCACGCTCGACCCGTCGCTGCCGACCGTCGCGGCGCTCTCGATCGCCGGCGAACTCGTCGCCGGCGGCGTCGGCGTCCACGAGACGGCGCTGCCGAGCCCCGACGTCGTCGACCTCGGCGGGCGCACCGTCCTCCCCGGCTTCACCGACTCGCACGTCCACTTCCCGACGTGGGCGATCACGCAGCGGGAGGTGAAGCTGGACGGCGCCGCCTCGCTCGCCGAGGCACTGCAGCGGATCCGCGAGCACGGCGGCCGCCGCGGCTACGGCTGGCGCGACGCGGAGTGGCCGGACGGGCCGCCGCGGCGCGAGCACCTCGACGAGCTCTCCTCGGAGCCGCTCGCGTTCTGGTCGAAGGACTACCACTCGCTCTGGCTCAACTCGGCGGCGCTCGCGCTCGCGGGAGGCGATCTCGACGTCGACGGCGGCGTCGTCGAGCGGGACGAGCGCGGCGAGCCGACCGGGATCCTGCGCGAGGAGTCCGCGTGGCGCTTCAAGGACCGCCATCTCCGCTACGCGCCGGAGGAGTTCGTCGACGCGATGCGCGAGGGCATGCGGCGCGCGAACGCGCGCGGCGTCGTCGCGTACCACGACAAGGACGGCTGGCTCGGCGCGATCGGGCTCTGGCAGCGCCTCGAGCAGCAGGCGCCGCTGACGCTCCGCGTGTGGGGCTCGACGCCGTGGGAGAACATCCCGCGCCTCCGGGAGATCGGGCTGCGCTCGGGCGCCGGCTCTCCCATGCTCCGGCTCGGCTACCTGAAGGCGTTCATGGACGGGACGCTCGGCTCGCAGACCGCGTGGATGCTGGACGGCTCGGGTGTCCAGATCACGAGCGGCGAGCAGCTCGCGGAGATCGTGCGCGAGGCGGCGGAGATCGGCTGGCCGGTCGGCGTGCACGCGATCGGCGATCGGGCGAACCGCGAGGCGCTCGACGCGTTCGAGCGGACGCGCGACGCGTGGCAGCCGCTCGGGCTGCGGCAGCGGATCGAGCACGCACAGTGCGTCCATCCCGACGACCAGCCGCGCTTCGCCGAGCTCGGCGTCGCCGTCTCGCCGCAGTTCACGCACGCCCCCTCCGACGAGCAGCTCGCGAAGCGGTTCTGGGGCGACAGGCTCGAGCAGACGTACTCGTTCCGCTCGCTGCTCGACTCCGGCGCGCTGCTCGCGAACGGCTCGGACGCGCCGGTGGAGGAGCTCGACCCGTGGGCGGGCGTCGTCGCGGCGGTGCTCGACCACTGGCGCGAGGACGAGCGGCTGACGCTCGAGCAGGCGCTGCACGCGACCTGCGTCGCGCCCGCCTGGCTCTCCCACGACGAACGCCGCCGCGGAACGCTCGTTCCCGGCCGCTACGCCGACCTCGTCGTGCTCGACCGCGACCCGTTCGCCTGCGAGGCGGACGAGCTGCGCGAGGTCGAAGTCGTGGCCACGATGGTCGCCGGATGCTGGGTGCACGACCCGCCGCCCTGGGACTGAGTAACAGACTGTTACTTGCTCAGGACTTCGAGTGGTGCCAGGGCACCCAGAAGGGCGCGATCACGAACGCCCACGCCGCGGCTGCGAGCACCATGACGACGAGGACGATCGCGACGACGGTGAGGGCGGTGTTCATGTGACAGGTGTCGCAGGCCCGGCCGCGGTGGGCATCAGTGCTTGCACCGATCTACACTCGTAGGAGATGGCAACCCGCACGATGAACCCGGTGCACGATCCCGCCACGTGCGGGGTCGCGGCCTGCGCGGAGATCATCGGCGCCCGGTGGACGGCGCTGCTCGTGCACGACCTCTCGGAGGGGCCGCGCCGCTTCTCGGAGCTCGAGCGCTCGTGCCACGGGATCAGCCCGCGCACGCTCGCGGAGCGCCTGCGCGCGCTCGAGGGCGAGGGGATCGTCGCGCGTCACAGCTACCCCGAGGCGCCGCCGCGCGTCGAGTACTCGCTCACCGAGAAGGGCGAGTCGCTGCTCCCCGTGATCGACGCCATGCGCGCCTTCGGGCACGAGTGGTGCGAGTGCTGCCACTAGCCCGCGCGCGCTAGCGCAGGCTGACGCGCCGGAGGATCTCCTCCTCCGCCTCGAGCAGGTGCCGGTCGCGCTCGTTGGCGGCCAGCTCGCGGTCGAGGAGCTCCTCCTCCACCTGCGCGAGACGCGAGTTCAGCACGGCGAGCCGCTGCTCCTCCGCCGACACGGTCCGCTCGCGGCGCGCCACGCGCTCCTCGGCGGCCGTCAGGAGCGAGGCGCGCTGGTCGAGCTCCGCGGCGCGGGCGTTCAGCTCCTCCTCGCGCTGCTCCACCACCTGCGCCCGCGTCTCCAGCATCTGGGCGCGCGACTCGAGCGCGTGGATCACCCGCTCGCGCTGTGCGATCCGCGTCTCCTCGCTCGAGACCGCGGCGAGCCGCTGGCCGAGCGTCGCAGCGAGCCGCGAGTGCGCCTCCTCGCGCGCTCGGACCTCCGCCTCGCGCTGCTCGAGGATCGCGGCGCGGTGCTCCAGCTCGGCGAGCCGCGGCTCGATCTGCGCCCGCTGCTCCGCGAGGACGCGCACCTGGTGCGCGATCTCCCCGCCACGTTCGTTGGCGGCCTGGAGCGCGCGGTTGACGCGCTGCTGCGACTGCGCGAGCTCCTCCTCGCGGCGGGCCAGCTCGACCGACCACTGCTCGAAGGCGGGAAGTCGGCTCTCCGCCTCGCCGACGACGTGCTCGCGCTCGGCGACCTGCTGCTCGGCCACCGCGACGAGCTCGGCGCGGCGCGTCACCTGGGCCTCGCGCTCGGCGAGCCGCAGCTCGCGGGCCGCCAGCTCGTCCTCGCGCGCGCGGACCGTGTTCGTGGCCCGTTCGCGTTCCTCGACCTCGCGCACCCGCGCCCGGAGGGAGTCCTGCTCGTCGGCGAGCCGCCGCCGGTCGTCCGCCGCCTGCGCCTGCAGGCGGTCGAGCTGCGCCGCGCGCTGCGCGATCTCGCGCTCCTGGAGCTGGAGCCGCTGCAGGCGCTCCTCGACCGTGGCCAGCCGCCGGCGCAGGATCTCCTCGCCGAGGCGGTCTCGGTCGGTCAACGAAGTCCAGGTTTGGCGCTCTTCGTCCATGCCCGCGGGGTATTCGCGGGAATGGTGCCTGCTCCTGTTACCTCGGCAACGCGCCGAAGGCCGTGTAGAGCGCCACGGCGGTGTCGATGCCCTGGTCGAAGTAGCGGTAGAGGAACTTCTCGTTCGGCGAATGGACGTTCGACTCGGGCAGCCCGAAGCCGGTGATCACGGTCGGAACGCCCTTCGCCTCGAGCGCCGGGACGATCGGCAGCGTGCCGCCCGAGCGGACGAGCAGCGGCCGCACGCCGAGCACCTGCTCGAACGCGTCCGCGGCGAGCTGGATCGCCGGCTCGTCCGGCCGCATCAGGCCGGCGGGCACGCCCTTCCACACGATCTCGACCTCGGCGCCGGCGGGCGCGGCGTCGCGCATCAGCTTCTCGGCCGCGGCGCCGATCTCGTCGACCTTCTGCCCGGGCGCAAGCCGGACCGTCACCTCGCCGGCCGCGTGGACGGAGAGCGTCGTGTTCCGCACGCCCGGCTTCCCGCCGATGATCCCGTTCACGTCGGCGGAGGGCTCCGCGAGCGTGCGTGTGTTGAACTGCGCGGCGGCGTCCGGGTCGAGCGGCCGCGCGCCCGCGAGGTCGAGCTCGTCCTCGCCGGACGGCAGCGCCTCCCAGTTCTCCAGCTCCTCCGCGGTCGGCGGGACGATCCCGGCGCGCAGCGGCTCGGGCAGCAGTCCGTTCTCGCGGGCGGTGATCGCGCCGAGGCAGCGCATGAGAACGTGGATCGCGTTCAGCGCGGCTCCGCCGTACATCCCCGAGTGGAGGTCGCGCTCGCCGGTCGTCACCTTGACGTCGAACGCGATCAGGCCGCGCGTCGCCAGGCTGAACATCGGCACGTCGACGCGCAGCATGCCGCCGTCGAAGATGACGCCCGCGTCGGCGCCGCGCTCGTCCTGCTCGATCCAGTCGACGATCGTCGTGCCGCCGATCTCCTCCTCGCCGTCGAACGCGAAGCGGATGTTGACCGGCAGCGCCTTCGACTCGACGAGGCGCTGGGCGGCCTTGAGCATGATGAAGAGCTGACCCTTGTCGTCGGTGATCCCGCGCGCGTAGGCCCAGTCGCCCTCGATCGTCAGCTCGAACGGGTCGGTCTTCCAGAGGTCGAGCGGCGCTGGCGGCTGGACGTCGAAGTGGTTGTAGACGAGGACGGTCGGCGCGTTCTCCGGGTCGGTGGAGGCGCGGACCTCGCCGAGCACGAGCTCCTTCTCGCCCCACGGCGTCAGCTCGGCGGCGCCGCCGCACTTGGCGCGGATGAACTCGGCCGCCCACTCGCCGGCGCGCTTGACGTCCTCGCGGTGCCCGGAGTCGGCGCTGACGCTCGGGATGGCGATGAACTCACGGAGCTCGGCGAGCGCGATCTCGTCCACGAGGCGAGACTCTACGGAGATAGTGCGCTCCCGCGCCGAGGGAACCCGCCTCGTCGCCGGGGTTCAGCAGCTTGCACGTCTGCAGAGAGAGGCAGCCGCAGCCGATGCAGGTCGTGAGCCGGTCGCGGAGCCCCTCGAGGGTCTCGATGCGCGCGTCGAGGTCGTGCCGCCAGCGCGCGGAGAGCCGCTCCCAGTCGCGCTTGGTCGGCGCCTTGCCGCGCGGGAGGGTGTCGAGCGCGGCGCGGATCTCGGCGAGCGGGATCCCGGCGGCGGCGCCGGCCTGGATGAAGGCGACGCGGCGGAGCGTCGAGCCCGGATAGCGGCGCTGGTTGCCGCTCGTCCGCTCGGCGTCGAGCAGGCCCCGGCGCTCGTAGAAGCGGAGCGCGGACGTCGAAACGCCGCTGCGACTGGAGACCTCGCCGATCGTCAGCACTTGACTTGAACCATAGTTGAAGTTCTACCGTGCAGGCATGACCTACGACGACCTGCCCGGGCTGCTGACGCGGCTGACCGGTGACGAGAAGCACGACTGGAGCGCGCTCTCGACGCTCGACGTGCTCTGGACGCTGTACGACCGCGTGCTCGCGGACGGCGACCGCTTCCTGCTCTCGAAGGGCCACGGCCCGCAGGCGTACTACGCCGTGCTGGCGGCGAAGGGGCTGCTGCCGGTGGAGCTCCTGGACGGCTGGGGCTCGTTCGACTCGCCGCTCGGCTACCACCCCGACCGGGTGGTAGCGCCGGGAGTCGAGTTCTCCTCCGGCTCGCTCGGGCACGGGCTCGGGGTCGCGGTCGGGGTCGCGCTCGCCAGGCGCCGCGTCTTCTGTCTCGTGGGCGACGCGGAGCTCGAGGAGGGCTCCAACCTCGAGGCGATCCAGTACGCCGGCCGCGTGGGACTCGGGGAGCTCACCGCGATCGTCGTCGACAACGCCTCCTCCACCCACGGCTGGCCGGAGGGGATCGAGCGGCGGTTCATGCTCGAGGGCTGGACGGCGCTGCGCGTCGACGGTCGCGACCACGACGCGCTCGCGGCGGCGCTGACGCCCGCGCCCGGGACGCGTCCGCGCTGCGTCGTCGCGGAGGTGACGCGATGAGCATGCGCGACCGCTTCTACGCGCTCCTCCGCGAGCAGCTGGACGCCGACCCGCGCGTCGCGGCCGTCACGGCGGAGATCGGCAGCGCGTCGATCGGCCCGCACGAGCGGCACTTCAACGTCGGGATCCGCGAGCAGCTGATGATCGGCGTCGCGGCCGGGCTCGCGCTGGAGGGCTACCGGCCGGTCGCGCACTCGTACGCGCCGTTCCTCGTCGAGCGGCCGTGGGAGATGCTCAAGCTCGACCTCGGCCACAACGACCTCGGAGCGGTGCTCGTCTCGACCGGCGCGTCGTACGACGCGGCGCGCGCCGGCCGCACCCACCAGGCGCCGGAGGACGTCGCGCTCGTCGCCTCGCTGCCGGGCTGGACGATCCACGTCCCCGGCCATCCCGACGAGCTGGAGCGGCTCTTCCTCGCGGCGCTGCGCGGCGACGGCCGCGTCTACATCCGGATGAGCGAGGAGCAGAACCACGCGCGCGTGGACGGCGAGGGCTTCACGGTTCTGCGCCGCGGCGGCGAGGCGGCGCCGCTCGTGCTCGCGGTCGGTCCCACGCTCGCGCCTGTGCTCGAGGCGACCGCCCAGCTCGACGCCACCGTCGCTTACACCGCGACGGTGCGCCCGTTCGACCGTGCCGCCGTCGGCGCCGCCCTCCCGGCGACGGACGTCGTCCTGGTCGAGCCCTACCAGGCCGGCACCTCTGCGTCGGAGGTGTCGGCCGCCCTCTCAGACCGCCCGCACCGGCTGCTCGCCCTCGGCGTGCCGAACGAAGAGCTCCGCCGCTACGGCACCGGAGAGCAGCACCGCGCCGCCCACGGCCTCGACGCGGCGGGGATCAGGCGGTCAATTGAGGAGTTCTTCTAGAACCTGAACAGGCTGACGTCGGCTGGCCCGTGGACGGAGCTCCATACGGGAAGGAACTCGATCCCCTCGACCCCGACGCCTTCGACTCGACGCCGGAAGGAGTCCTCGTCGTCGTCGCGCTCCACATGGAAGATGAGAACGGTGTCGAAGTCGTAGGCCTTGAACAGACCGGTTTCGGGCAGTCGGTGCTCGAGGAATGCGAAGCGGTGACCGAGTGAGCTGTTCGACGTGTTCTCTTCGTCGAGACAATCGATGTCGCAAAGGATGTTCAGTGCCAGCAGCTCCCGCTG